>JAQVLL010000038.1 GCA_028704195.1 Smithellaceae bacterium | reverse complement strand
GTTGTACGCTCAGGCGTCATCTCTTCAGCCGTTTCGCTAAAGCAGAATTTCTAGATCGGTTATCGGATAAGCCACGAAGGGGTGGATATAGCCGAAGGCCCTGTCGGATTTTCTCAACTTGACGCCTCCGGGGTGATAGACCTTTCCGGTGAGCATCTTTGTCCGGCAGAGGCTACTTTCACCTTTTCCGGCCAGCCGGGATGAGAGACAATAATCAGCATTTGTTAAATAGTGCTTTAAGTTCCTTCTTCTCCAGCAGCACCTTGTCCATTTCATTCTCCTGTGCTTAAATAAACAATATAAGTATAATACCATTTACAGCAGTTACAAAGGCCTGCCTCAAGAAACGTGTACCATATGTTAAGGTAGAGTTCAGTTACTTTTTGATTATTATAGGATCGTAAGGTAGTATTTGTGTCAAAGTTGCAACATGCTTGACTCCAGAGAGCCATCGTTGAATCTACCAAACAAATAAAGCCAAAGAGTTCCGATAGAAATAAATGATTATTGCCAACACAAACCGCAATTTATTTTCAAACATTCCTCTCAAGTGATTTGTCCATGAAGCGGGTAATAGCCAGCATAACAAGATGATAAATCGGGAAGCAGCACCTCTTGACAAAATAGAATAACCAGATGTCGAATGAAGTTATAACCATGAATTTACGGGTACGAATAGCCTTGATAATTAAATCTGCAACCTTATCCGGAGTGATTGCTATTCGGGGGGCAGATGCACGTAATTTGTTCGATGCTTCAGGTCGGGCATGAATTTGCACGCTCTGCACAATACCGGTATTGACCAGTCCCGGGCATACCACACTGACCGCGATATTATGTTTCCTTAAATCATAACGCAAAGACTCGGACATGCCGACCACTGCATGCTTCGTCCCGGCGTATACAGTATGCCAGGGAAGACCGATAATACCTGCAGTGGATGAAACGGAAACAATATGTCCACCATTGCCTGAGCGAATCATCTCCGGCACAAAACATTCCAGGCCGTGTATAACTCCCCATAGATTTACTTTGATCACCTTTTCCCAATCACTGTGCCGCATGTCTTCTATCTGAGAAAACAGGGCTACTCCCGCCACATTCACCAGGATATCTATAGGTCCATATCCGTCATGCACATCTTTAGCAAAAGACATCACGGCCTGATAATCGCCAATATCGAAGGCGCGTGCCTCACATACCTTACCGCCGGAACCGGAAATCACATCAACTGTCTTTTTAAGGCCGTTGCCGTCAATATCGGTTAAAAACAAACGGCATCCCGACTTACCCATGGATATGGCGGTAGAGCGACCAATTCCACTTGCCGCTCCGGTTATAAAAACTTTCTTCTCCGATAATATTTTCATTTTACTTACCTACCTCGACACATCTATCACATGTTCAGACAGAATTCTGCTGTTTTGATTATTTCCGCTTGGTAATGTTATGTAAAATGGTAAAACAATAAAACATTTAGTGATTTTTCAAAATCGCCAAAGGGCATCCAGAGTATAGGTGCGAAAGTGACGCTCGAGGTTGCGGGTAAACATCAGAAGGCGAAATCAGCCTTCTGTGTGCGGTGCGGGATCAACGACGAATCCCGTTGCATGCGCGAAAGAGAGATCTTGCAAAGCCTGCTGTGCTTTCGCCCGCCACGTATCCCGTGGAGAACGCTGCCTGCAGATTGTAGCCGCCGGTATCGGCGTCGAGATCCATCACCTCTCCACAAAAATAAAGTCCCGCCACCTTTTTTGATGACAGCGTGCGCGGGTCAATTTCATCAAGTGCGACGCCGCCCGCCGTCACGATTGCCCTGGCAAGCGGCAGGGGCGCCTTGACATTGAAACGAAGGGCTTTGAGTAAATCAATGATGCTATCGCGTTCGACGGCGCTGACCTGATGAGCCGGTTTGTCCGTGTCCAGGCCTGCAAGGGCGATTACCGGTTCGATCATTTTCGCGGGCAGGTATTCTTTCATAATGCCCGTGATTTTTCTTTTACTGAATTTGCTTAAATCCGATTGTAACCGTTTTCGGAGCTGCTCTCCGGTCAGGGCGGGTTTCAGATCAATCAGGATCGATACGGGACCGTTTTCCAGGGCTTCAACCACAGCCAAGCTCATCAGCAGGATGATCGGCCCGCCCAGGCCGAAATGTGTAAAGAGCATTTCACCAAACCGGCTTTCCAGGACAGGCGCCCGGGGAGTTTTCTTTTCGCCGCGCCCATAGTCGCAATCCGGTGTGCGAGAGGCATCTACACTCGCCGCGCTCCCCTGAAATGCAGTCGCGCGGACGTTGCGCAAAGAAACGCCCTGCATGGATCGGGCAAGGGTTTGCTCGCGGACAACCAGGGGGACCAGGGCAGGTTTAAGCGCGACGATTGTATGGCCAAACGAGGCACTGACGGTGTAGCCGTCGCCGGTTGAACCGGTAGCCGGCCATGATGCGCCGCCGGTTGCGATAATGACGGTCCGGGAAAGATGACGGCCGGACGTTGTCCCAACGGCAAAGTGCGAATGCTGATCCAGGCTTACCGATCTCACCCGTGTGTTGGAGATGATGCGCACGTTATGATCGGCCAGATATTTTTGAAAAACCCGGACCACGTCGCGGGCATCGTCGGACACGGGAAACACCCTGCCGCCGCGTTCTGCTTTGGTGTCCAGGCCGTATTTCCCCAGAAAGGAAAGCAGCTCCGGACGGAAGAAGCGGGCAAAGGCGCTGTGCAAAAAGCGGCCGTTTGGCCCATACATGGCAATGAAATTTTTAATGTCGGTGGTATTGGTCAGGTTGCACCGCGTCTTGCCGCTGATCAGGATCTTTTGTCCGCAGCGGTCCGTTTTTTCCAGAAGCAGCACGTGCGCGCCCAGCTCAGCGGCGCGACCTGCGGCCATCATGCCCGACGCGCCGCCGCCGACGACAATGACATCAGCATCAATCATTGGTTTGTTCATTGCATCACCATGGGTTTGACAGCTATCACAAATCAGAGGGGCGGGTCAATTGATCAATTCGCGCGGCCTTGTGATGGAGGCCAGCCTGTGCTAAAGGTTTGCGCATCCTCCTGGATTATCTGATTGATCAGGAGGAGGATCGCAGCGGCCAGGATTTAAATTTTTGCTCGTACTATGAAAACAATGAACAAATGGCCGAACGTATCGGTTATTTTTATCATCAGGCGCAGGCAGGTGTCGCACATCTCCCCGACGCGAAATTCCACCAATTAATTATCCGCGGCCTTTTGAGCATTTATCTGGCTGATTATAAAGTTGCCCGCCAAAAAGACGTCCGGGTCGTTGCCAGAAAGCTGTTGAGTCTGGGCGGGAGCGAAGCATTTTTCTTTTATCTGCACTGCTGGATTTACTGTTGCCTGACCGCTGTCAGTTAATCCCAAGATGATTGATGCATTATTCTCCATAGGCTGGGGAGTTATTCCCCTTTGCCCTAAGCCTTGAAAAATGTCAAGAAAACGCCCTTCAATTTTTATAACGTAATATCATAAATTTAGACGCTCAGCAGCCCGATTATGCAATTGGCATGTTCGATGCTATATGACGGTCAGGAATGATCGGGGGATTATTTATTGAGAAAAAAAACGTTGGTTTGCATCACAGGAACTCTTTGTCTTTTGGCAGTACTTGCTTTTGCCGCTGACAAACCTGTTGGAGAGTCAAGCCAAGGTGTCGTATTTAAAACGACTAACGTCAAAGCGCCTAAGATGAACGCCAGAGGTAAGGTCGTAGAAATCTCCGACACAGTCATCAAGATCACACGACGTATTAAAGGCAACGTGGAGATTATGGAATTTGTGCTCGAAAATCCGGTGCAGGATGTTGTGGTAAACGACTCCGTTAAAATTGTCTACAGCATCAAAGACGGGAAGATGACAGCGGCCAGAGTTGCCAAACCAAAAACAGGGAAAAAATCAGGCGGTAATGGAACAAAGCAGACAAAAGAGAAACCAGCATCCGTTTTGAAGTAACGTGCAGGGTGCCTTTCTATAGGTGAGGTTCCTTAAAACTGTTTAAGGGGTTATCAAAGAACTATTAACAAGGAGGATTTCAGATGAAGCGTTTAGTATTGTTGGTTGTAACATTAGTTTTCACATTGAGCATGACCGCAGTCGCGGCCGATAAAGTGGCCGCTGACAAAGTACAGGCCGATAAGGTTGTGGCAGCTGACAAGGTACAGGCCGATAAAGCCGTAGCAGCCGAGAAAGTTGATGAAGCAAAAATTGATGCAAAGGATGATGTGAAGAAAGCAGAGAAGAAAGCAGTAAAGAAAGTAAAGACAGCAAAAAAGAAAGCAGCAAAGAAAGTAAAGGAAGCAAAGGAAGAAGCCGCCGAAAAGAAGGCTGAAGAAGCAGCTCCTGCAGCAGCTCCGGCCGCAAAATAAGTTACAGAAACTTATGAAATGCCAAAAAAGGGATGAGTGAAAACTCATCCCTTTTTTTCGCGCAGGACTATGGATAAACGACGCCGCGTAGAACAAACTCATCGTGGTGTAATTTATTACATTCTGTTATATGCTTTTTTATCATGCTGAAAAATCTGCTGACAAAAATTATTGCTTACAACAGTAATTTGACTGTACGGATCAGGCTTGTTGTGCTGACCGTGGCAGGCCTTGCCGTTGCCATGGCCGTTTGGGGCATCATTCAACTGACCGCCCTGGACAGGCTCCTGGTCGATCAGCAGGTGAAACGGCTGAAGGGTGTCGCCGAAACGGTCAGTACTTTCTATCAGCACTTTCCAACGAAACGAGGCATTTCCGCCCTCGATTCCGCCCTGCAAGATCACATCCAGACGGATGTTCGCCTGGCCAGAATCGATATTTTTGATACGCAGCGCAATCATGTTGATTATGTCGCCGGTGCCAGCCGTGTTCAATATGAATGGCCGGATAAGATGGTAGCCGAGGTCAGTGCCAAGGGGAAATCCCGTTATGTTAAACTGGAAACGGAAGCCGGACCTTCAACAGGTCTGCTCTATCCCGTTTCCGGAGAGGCCAAGGATTCCCGTATTGTTGTGGGCATCATTGCTTTTTCGCGTGCGAATGCCGAAATTATGAACAGCGCCCGGTTCCTGCTTCTTTTCACCAGCGCCGGATTGTTACTGGTAATCCTTTTGCTTCTGGGAGTGAGCTACGGCTGGATGATCGGCAGGCCGCTTAAATTGATTATTGAAACCATTGATGAATTTCGGAAAGGACGATACGTGGAGCGTATTCCTATCGTCCGAGAAGATGAATGGGGACATCTGGCTAATCATTTCAATCAAATGGCCGACGAAATTCAAAATGTCATGGCCAGAAATCTAGATTTGACAAACAGTTTGTCCGATCGGGTGCGCGAAGAAACGCTCAACGTGGTTCATCTACAAAAACAGGTTGATGATCTGAAGCAATTAGCAGCTCTGGGTCATTTAACGGCGAACCTGGCGCATGATTTAGGGACGCCGCTTCATTCCATCGCGGGGCTTGCCCAGTTGATGTTGGAGCGGGAAGGCTGGCCGCCCGATGTGGCACACAAGTTAAATTTAATTGTCGAACAGACCCGAAGGCTCGACAACGTTATTCAAAATATCCGTAAGGCAACACGTCTTCCCGAGCCTAATTTTGAGTTAATGACCGTGCAAACAATACTGAACGATACACTGCCGCTGGTCGAACCGCTGATCCAAAAAAATCACATAACCATTGAAGCTCACCTTGACCGGTCGACGGAATCTTTATACGTTGATCGCTACAGGATTCAGACAGCACTCTTGAATGTTATTCAAAATTCCATTAATGCCATGCCGGACGGAGGCAAAATCAGCATTATTGCCGAAGATGACTGTGCGACCGGCAACATCAAAATATCCATTACTGACAACGGGCAGGGCATTGCGGCTGATCTTCTGCAAAAGGTATACGAGCCGTTCTTCAGCTCCCACAAGGATGAAGGCATGCGTGGCCTCGGACTGGCCATTGTGCGTGATATCATCAAGGCGCATGGCGGGCAGTGGGATATCCAAAGCACGTCTGGCTCCGGGACAACCGTTACTCTTTGTCTGCGGATTGCCGACAAAGTTCCCGGTTAGGGCCGAACCATTCACTTTTAATCTTGAAGACCGTAGCGGCGGATTTTCATACGAAGGGTTTTGCGGTCGATGCCCAGAATTTCGGCGGCTTTGGATTGATTCCAGGAGGTTTCCCGGAGGGTGCGAGCAATCTGATCCCTTTGCGCTTCCTCAAGGGGCGTCATTTCCGGCATAGTGCCGTTTTTCCTGTCTGTTTTTTTCTTCCGGAACCGGGCAGGCAGATTATCGGGCAGAATCACCACAAAAGGCGAGAGCAGAAGGGTATGTTGCAGGACATTTTCCAGTTCACGCACATTGCCCGGCCAGTCGTATGCCATCAGTAATTCCACGGCCTCGTTCGAAACCCGCACGCCGGGGTAGCCCAGTTTTTTTAACGTGGCTTCAATCAGCAGGGGAATATCATCCCTTCTTTCCCGTAAAGAAGGGATACGCAGCCGCACAATGAAGCGGTATAAAAGATCCAGACGGAAATGGCCCGTGTTTACTTCGTCATCAATGTTTTTATTGGCTGCCGCGACCACGCGAACCGCAACATGCAGTACTTCATGGCCGCCGATTCTGCGCACTTCACCATCCTGCATGAAACGCAGAAACTTGCTTTGCAGCGCGGTTGACATTTCCGTAATCTCATCAAGAAAAACGGTGCCGCCCTGCGCGGATTCGAGCAGACCCTTATGCTGATGGTCCGCTCCTGTATAGGCCCCTTTTTCGTACCCGAAAAGCTCCGATTCGAGCAGGTTGTCGGGAATCGCCCCGCAGTGCACCACCACAAACGGCTTCTGGCGTCGCGAAGACATAAAATGCAAAGACCGCGCGGTCAGTTCCTTTCCTGTGCCGCTTTCGCCTTCTATGAGCACACTTGCCGGGGAATCTGCGACGCGTGCTATCTGTTTGTAAAACTCGACCATCGTGGCGGAAGAACCGATCAGCTTTGCCTCTTCATGGGCTTCCGGAGGTCCGTTTTGCCGAAGTTCGCGCAGTTCACGCACCTCCAGGACTTTTTTGACGATTGTGCGGCAGTCTTCAGGAGAAAAAGGTTTGCTGATGTAATCCCAGGCGCCCAAACGAATGCCTTCCATGGTGGTTTCCAGGGAGCCGTAAGCCGTCATCAGGATGACCGGCAGATGCGGCCATGTTTTCTGAACTTCACTTAAGAATTGCAGACCGTCCATATCGGGCATGCGAATGTCGGACATTAACAAATCGTATTTGGAAAGGTCTTGTTTCAGAGCGTCAAGGGCGGAGGTAAACGCATTGACGTCATAGCCGTCGCGCAGGAGAACTTCCTGCAGGAATTCACAGGCAACGGCATCGTCATCAATAACCAGTATGCGGGCTTTCATATAATCACCTGCTGCGCCTTTTGAGAAAGAGGATATCAGGGCAGCGCGGCCACAAAGAAACCCTTGAGCTTTCTGCCGCCTTGCGCATCCCGGACAGTGATTTCGCAGCGGATTCTTTTCTCTCCGTTTTCTTCATATTTGTCGGTTACTGTGCCGGTCACGGTGACCGTTGCCCGATCCCTGGTGTTTTCAAAATCATCCAGATTGGCAGGTTGGGTCATGCTCAGAAAATGCACGGAAATTTTTCTCAGATATTTATTTTCGATCCAGGAGGTGACGGCTTCGCCCGCGATGCCCGCAATGAACATGCCGTGGGCAATGACCGAATCCAAGCCGATTGATCTGGCGAAGGTCTCATCCGTGTGCAGGGGATTAAAGTCGCCGGATGCTCCTGCGTAGCGCGCAAGGTGCATTCGCGTGATGGGAGCCGATGTATAACTTGGCATGCTGTCTACAACGGCTATTGAATCAAAATCAATCGGCATCTTGTCATCCTATCTTTCCATAAACGTCGTGCGCGCCCTGAGCACCAGTTCCCCTCTTTGGTTAAATGCTTCTGTTACCAGGACCGTTACCTGAATGTACCAGCCTTTTCTGTCTTTTTTCCCGCGGTCGTACATTTCTGCGACTTTCATTGTACAGGTAATGTGGTCGCCCGCATAGATCGGCGCTAAAAATTCATACTCTTCTTCAGCGTGCAGCAGCTTGCTCAAATCAGCGCCCACACCGTTGAGAATGCCCATCAGGCCGCCGCCCGTCCAGAAAGGGAAGCAGGTGGGAAAAGTGGGCGGGATCGGGATATTGTCATAGCCGGCTTTCCTTGCCGCGTCGACATCGCGGTAAATCTCTTTAATGTGGTCTATATCCTCCATCTGTGCCACGGCTGCGGCAAATTCCGCGATTTTGTTTTTGGGAACCTCAATGCTGCGAACAGGAAACTCCCAGCCGAGTTTTGATTTATCCGCCATAGCAACCTCCGATGGATTAGGGACATATTTTGCGATTTATACCACAGTCAAACGATAAATTCATCTCCTATGATGGAGTGATTGAACCCCGGACCGGGCCACGAAACGTTCTTGACAATATCCCCCCGTTGCCTGTATTTCTTCGCTCATGAAAGTCTGTCATCGTTGTCAGAAGGAAATACCGGCGGATTTTCCGATCGGCAGACAGGCGCAATGTCCCGGCTGCGGCGCGGATCTTCACTGCTGTTTGAACTGCGTTTTTTTTGAACGCGGCGCGTACAATGACTGCAGGGAAAATCAGGCGGAAAGGGTTGTGGATAAAAACCGCTCCAATTTCTGTGACTTTTTCCGGTTTCGTGACACACGCGGAAAAACGGAGGACCTGCCGTCAGATTCCAGGGCAAAACTGGAATCCCTGTTTAAAAAATGAATAATGGCCGCATTTGAAATTTCCTATTGAGAAAACGGCATTTTTCAATCCCCTGGAACAGGACGGCAGGTTCAGGCCCGTGGCTTGGTTTTTTTTCGTACCTGTGTCAGGCAGTAAAGTCCCTTGCCTGCGTGGACCGGTCGATAGCATAAATTGTCCGAATTGCAGGATGAATAATTTTGCTCACGGTTTTTCCAGCGGGTGATTAAGTCCGGTTCGCAGATGAAAGGGCGGGCCATGGCAATAAAATCACAAATGCCGTCGTGTAAAAATTTTTCCGCAACGGAAAGCGTGCGGAAGCCACCCACCAGGATCAGTGGAATTCCGATTTTTTCCTTGAAATATCGTGCTTCCTCTTTGTAATAGCCTTCGTTTTCCGGTTTGATGCTGCCGGGGCGTGCGGGAATCATCCCGCCTGATTCCAGTGTGCCGCCGCTGAGCTCGATGGCCGTGACCCCGGCCGCTTCCAATGCGGCTGCAGTATAGATCATATCATCGATGCACATCCCATTTGCCAGAAAATCATTGGCATTCATTTTTACCAGAACAGGAAAACTGCCGCCCGTGGATGCCCTGACGGCCTGCACCACTTCCAGCAAAAAGCGTAATCGGTTTTCGGCCGTACCGCCATATTCATCACGGCGGCTGTTGTAATGGGGCGAAAGAAAAGAGCTTAAGAGATAACCATGCGCGGCGTGAATCTGCACACCGTCGAAACCCGTTTCCTTCACCAGGTACGAAGATTTAGCGAACGCTTTCACAGTTTTACGAATATCGATAGACGTCATTTCACGGCAGATGGTTGCGTCGCTTTGCTGCCGGATTGTTGGTCCCATAGCCGCCTCGCCGGTTACGGATGTATTGGCAAAAATTCCCGCATGGCTGATCTGCGCCACAATTTTACCGCCTGTTTCATGTACCTGGCGGGTCATGTCCATCAGTGCGGGAAGATAATCGTCATGCCAGATGCATAATTGCCTATTTCCCGCACGTCCTTCGCTGTTTACCGCCATGTGGCCGGTGATTATCATGCCGACCCCGCCTTTGGCCAGTCTCACCATGAACGTGGTCAATGGCGCTGAACAGAACCCTTGGCTGGTTGCCAGCCCTTCCGCTGTCGCGGAGCGTATAAAACGATTGGACAGGGCAATGGAGCCGATGGCTGCCGATTCAAAAACATTCATGTTGTTTATCCATTATTTCACGTAGTGGGTTAGAGATCATAAAGTGTTTCATCCTTGCGGGGGGTGCGAAAAACAGACCTTTTACCGCCGCCCTGCTTTTCCCCGAATGGATCTTCAGACGACAGGATGTCCCCCATTTCTTCATCGATCTTGTCGGGATCTTCTCCCGCCTCCATGCGCTTCAGGGCTTCCTGGAAACCCTCTCCCAGCTTCATTCCGGTTGTTTCCGACAATTTTCTCATCAGCTTCGCCGCGGCGCGCGGATCGTCTTCATTCATTTTTTCCGCCTCCGCAGCAAACTGCATCATGGTTTTCTCCATTTTACTTTCATCTAGGCCGCCAAACGGGTCGTTTGCGGGTTCCTCTTTCTTGCCTCCCGTGATGGCTGCAAAGACGGACATCTGCCGGGACAGGGGGACGTTTTTACAACGCGGGCATGACGGGATTTTATCCGTGTTGACGGATCTGGATAAAAAATTATAAAGGGTGTTGCATTTCCGGCAATAAAATTCATATATCGGCATATCGGAGTCTCCTAAGTATTCCCCTTTTTATAATCCATTGCCTGCAAATATTCAATACGTTCAGTAAGCGGTGGATGCGAATAATAAAATATGACATACCAGGGGTGGGGATGGAGATTACTGAGGTTATCTTTGGCCAGGCGTTTGAGCGCACTGATCATGGGCTGTGAGGTCCCGGTCAGGTCATAAGCCATCCGGTCTGCTTCGCGTTCGAAAAGCCGCGGAACGGACGTGCCTGCGGGGGCGAGGAAAAA
>JAQVLL010000037.1 GCA_028704195.1 Smithellaceae bacterium | reverse complement strand
TTTGGGAATCGTTTTGAGAAAAAGCGAATCAACAAGTTTCAGGGAAAATTCTTCCGCCGTTGTCGGATTCTTCTGGGAAGATATTGCCCGCTCCTTAACGTACCCGGCCACCGGAGCATAGCTCGAATCTTCCCTGAGTTTTATGCTGCTGGAGGCCTTCTCTCCAAATTTGGATTTGATCGCCCCCGGCTGCACGGTGACGACGGAAATGCCGAAAGGCGCAAGCTCAATGCGCATGGAAACGGAAAGCAGGTTAACTGCGGCTTTTGTCGCGCAATAGGCCCCTGCAAACGGTGTGGCGCAGATGCCGGAAACGCTCGCGATATTAACGATCAGACCGGATTTTCGTTCAATCATTTGAGGGGCAACCGCCTTGGTCAGCGCAACGAGACCGATTACATTGGTTTCAAACTCACACCTCAGATCATCGATCGACAAATCAATCATGGGCCCGATCAGCGCGTAGCCGGCGTTGTTGACCAGCACGTCAATCCTGCCTGCCTTGTCAAGAACATCCGCCACGCAGGCATCAATCGACTTCTGATCCGTTACATCCAGCGCCCCGGTGTCTATCTTTTCTTTTTTCAGATGCTCGATAACCTCCGGTTTTCGTGCCGTGGCAAACACCCTGCATCCACGCGATGCAAACTCGCGGGCCAGCGAAAGCCCGATTCCCGAAGAACAGCCCGAAATCAGCACAACAGAATTTTTATCCATCATTCACTCCCCGCCGTTTGATGTTGTGGATTTATTACAAACATTTTTCCAAGATGGATTCAACGAGTTCCGGTGTCACATCCATTTTCTCGCCCAACCGGTTCATATGGTGTGTTTTTAACTGCTCGATGATGGCCGGTATGATGTCCGCGCTGATATTGTAATCACAAAGACGGGTTGGCACCTGCATGATTTCGAAAAACTCACGTGTTTTACGGATGGCCGCGTCGATGCGCTCATCATCATCTCCCGTCTGGATGCCCCACACGCGCCTAGCATATTGCAGGAGCTTTTCCTTCTTATCCTCCCTGCGGCTATCCAGCATGGCCGGCAAAACCACTGCCAGGGTTTTTGCATGATCCAATCCTTTGAGCGCCGTTAGTTCATGTCCGACCATGTGCGTCGCCCAGTCCTGTGGAACCCCGACACCGATGAGCCCGTTGAGACCCAGCGTGGCGCACCACATCAGGTTGGCACGGACATCATAATCTGTCGGCTGCCCGATTGCTTTTGGCCCTTCTTCAATCAGCGTCAGCAGCAGGCCCTCGGCAAAGCGGTCCTGCACTTTGCCATTGGCCGGATAAGTAAGGTATTGTTCAACAATATGGACAAACGTATCGACCACCCCGTTGCCGATTTGTTCGGGCGGCAGGGTGTACGTCTTGGTGGGATCCAGAATGGAAAATTCGGGATACAGCAAAGGGTGCATAAAGGGCAGTTTTGTCCTGGAGGCCCTATGGGTGATCACGGCGCCGTTGTTCATCTCCGAACCTGTGGCCGGAAGGGTAAGCACCGTCCCGAATGGCAAAGCTCTTTTGATCACTTTCCCATAGGTTTTGACGATGTCCCAGGGTTCTCCCTCATACAGGGCGGCAGCCGCGATAAATTTTGTGCCGTCGATCACGGAACCACCGCCCACAGCCACCAGAAAGTCAATGTTGTTTTTGCGCACAACCTCCACACACTGCATGAGTGTCTCAAACGACGGATTGGGTTCGATGCCCCCGAATTCCCTTATGTTATAACCCGGCAGGGCTGCTATCACCTCGTCGAATATTCCGTTGCGCTTGACACTTCCCCCGCCATAGGTCACAAGAATTTTTGATTCCCTTGGAATTTCCCCGGCTATATCTTTAATTCTTCCCTCACCAAAAAGAATTTTTGTCGGGTTATAAAAAGAAAAATTCTTCACCCTTTTCCCTCCTGTATTTTCCCTGTTTATTGTGGATAACCGATCGCCTGCACCAGAATGATTTTCTGAGTGTTCCTGAGTTTCATTTCTTTTGCCAGAGAATTTCCATCAAAGAAGGACCGGATAATCGAGGACAGCCCTTCGGACGCACAATACAGGTAAACATTCTGGCCAATGAATGCCGTATCTGTGGCGGAGTAAAATTTCCCGTCCTCGTCGCTGATGCCGGTGCGCATTTTTGCGTAATCCGCCACATAGATCAGTTGCAGCGGAGCTCCAATAATGGAACTGCGGGACGGTTGAGGTAACCTTGCCGTGTGTTTACGCAAATCACTTTGCACCACGGGGTCAAGTGTATGTGTTTTGGGATTATACAGGTAAAGGCCTTCTTCCATGGAGGCATAAACGTCGATTTCCTGCCAGTTGAGAGCCGAAGGAGCGGTGCGCTTGCCGCTGTGCGGACGATTGATGCCGCAGGCTGCCCAGAGCAGATTGGAAAGGATTTGCGCTGACAGTTTCTTTGTGCTGAATGACCGGTCCGTCTTGCGGTCGTTCAGGCACTGCATCAACGGCCTTCCCCCTTTTGTAACCGGAGCGGGCAATTTAACCGGCGTCAGGTCAGCGGCAATGGACACGGAAACAAAACAAAATAACACGGCAATGATTAACACTGTTTTTTTCAGCATGGCAGCCTCCATATTATCAAAGACGGACTTATTGATTGTATTTTCATGATCTTTTTAAAACGCGACTACGCTAATCCAGCAAGTGTATTTCCCGTCACCCTGATCTCCCTGGACATTTTCATGTTAACTATTTACCAAAAGCTTGCGAGGCCGAATGAGACAGCGGCACACGAGCAAGAACTGTCTTGCCGATTCATTACTATTGGTTTCTTTAAATATACGCGTAATCCTCTTTTGCTTCAAATAGTTTTTTTAACGGCAGTTGAAAAGCCATACAATAAGCGATGATGCCTGTAACGTGTCAGCTGTTCTTCAACAATTGATGCCATGATTTCCTTGACATAAAAATTTAAGTTTTTTATAGAAAAGTCGTACACGCACGCGATATTTCATGGACGACCTCGTCCAAAGCAACAAACAGGAGCAGTGAAAATGTGGATGTCATTCCGAAAGTTGATGTTACTGCTGTCTGCACTCCTGTTCATCACCTTCTTTGCGGCCCATAACGTTTCCGGCGAACCTCTGCTTCTCGAAAATAAGCCCTCCTACGATTTAGCCGGATACATGGAAACCCTTTCCGATCCGACTAATCAGCTTACGGTACAGCAAGCCGCAGATCAAAAAGACTGGACGAAAACGATCCGGGGTCAGGTTCCCAACCTTGGTTTCACGCGTGCAGCGATATGGCTCCGCTTTTCACTTGCCAGCCAAACGGATACATCCCGAAAACTCTACGTCTCTTTTGAATATCCGGTGACCCACTCGGTCACTTTCTACACGAAAGACCGGCATGGCATTTTCCACGAAGAGCATACAGGAAGCGGCATTCCCGCATCTGCGAACATCGTTCCCGACCGGCATTTCGTGTTTCCTCTCACGATAAACCCGGGTGAAACAAAGATGGTTTATCTGCGTGTGCAATCCGCAGCCCGCATGACCCTTCCTGTCCGTGTTTTGTCTGATCAGGCTCTTTTCCGGAAAGCCATCCGCGATTATACAGTTTATGGAGCTCTTTTTGGACTGCTCGCGATGGTGATGCTGTATTTTGTTGCCGTGGGCTCCTTTCTGTATAAAGGAACTCCGATCTGGCTGGCTCTTTACAGCGTCTTCTTCGGCCTGCACACGGCCATAAGAGGTGGTTTTGTTCGCCTGGTCATGCCGGATACGCTGCTGGGAATCAACAATCCCCTCCAGCTTGTGGTGATTGCCGGACTCTTCTTTACCGGAGCTAAATTCTTCCGTTTGTTCCTGTCTCTTAAAAGTCACTCAATAACTCTTGATCGGATTATGACGTTTTTCCAATACCTGAGTCTCACATTCATCCTGCTTCCCCTGTTCCCCGATCCGATCATCATTGGGGTTTCCCTTGTGCTGATCGTCATCAATCCCCTTTTCTCGATCAGTCTGGCGTTTTACTTCTGGCATAAAGGCGTCTCCAATGCAGGCTTGTTCGCTGTTGGCTGGATTGTCGCACATTTCGTCGCCGTCTATGATTTTTTCAGAATCAACGGATTAATCCCCTATCAGCCGCTTGGTGAATGGCCAATTCCGTTTTCTCTCTTCATCGCCCTTCTCTTTTTATCGATAGCACTCATCCGGCAGAATACTGTTTACCAACGTATGGCGGAAACCGATCCGCTCACGCTCTTGGCTAACCGGAGAAAATTTGACGATGCCTTCAAGGAAGAATGGAATCGCTGCTACCGGATGGGTTCACCCCTGTCGCTCATCATGGTGGACGTGGATCATTTTAAAGAATACAATGATAAATTTGGCCATAAAGCAGGTGATCTATGCCTTTGCCGCATAGCTAATATTCTGGAAAACCATACCCGGAGAACCGGAGATCTTGCGGCACGCTACGGTGGTGAGGAATTTATGCTGCTGCTCCCCAATATGGATTCGGCACGTGCTTTCACGTTGGCGGAAACCATCAGATATTCCGTAGGCCAGGCGGATAAAGGTCAGACTAACCGCAGCACTTCTGAAATAACCATCAGCCTGGGAATCGCCACCATCATACCAACGAAAGGAGGAAAGCCTGAAAACCTCATTCTGGAAGCGGACAAAGCTATGTACGAAGCAAAACGCACCGGAAGAAATCGCACCGTCGCAAGCACACCTGTCGAGATTTAAAGGTTTCAATCCACTTGTTTTTTTCTTTAGAAACTCCTGAAAGACTTTCATCGGCTGGGCTTCGACAACTTTATGTTTTATGAATCATGTTTTCACCTCCCGTGAAAATGGAACCATTATTTATTACCTTTTGCCTTTTACCTTTCACCTTGATCCTTCATCCTTTTTCCTTTCTCCTGTGCCTGTAATATCGCAGAGGAATCACAATAACGAAGAAGGGAATCATATACATGGCAGCCACCAGCGGCTCAACGGGACCGAAAAATTTTGAAGAAAAAACGATGACCAGAACATTGTTTATATTCCCCAGCATGACTGCACCGGCCAGTTGATTTTCCAGCGGTCCCTTCCGGAAAAAGAAGATGCCCACCGCGCAGTAAACAGCCGCGAGCACGAAAACAACCACCACCGCCATGATAATTATGAACGGTTCTTTTCTGAAAAAAGGCGCATAGCGATAAAACACACCCAGATTGATCATGGCAAACATCAACAGTGATAAAGGAAACTGAACTTTTAAAATCGGGGCGACCAGTCCGGGCAGCAGATAGCGGATAAACTCAACGATGACAATCGGAATAAAAATGACGGTGGCGAGCATCTTGAGCATGGGCAGGAAAGAAATGACCGCCTCTTTTGCGGCAACAGCCTTGATGAGCGCTGGAAGCGTAAAAGGAACCAGTGCTGAAGTGATCACAACCACCACCAGTACCAGCGAACTATTGCCGCGAACCATGTTCGAAATCATCGGTGAGACCACACCTGCCGATACTCCTGTCAAAAGAAGGGCCGAAAGAGCGTAATCGGGTGCGATAAAATGGAAAACAAAGTACATGATAACCGGCAGAACGGTCAGTTTCATTACCGTGAACGCCAGAATTTGTCCGCTGTGACCTTTCAGCGCCTTCCACACATCGGCCAGATCAATGGACAGGTAACTCAGAAAAAAATTGATCATGAGACTGTAGAAGGGAAACACCTGGAAACGGGCACCAAAATCAGGAAAAATGATGGCAGTCATCATGGAAGAAACAACCACGACAACCAGGATAAAATCATTGATGCGAAAGGGTGCCTGCATATCTGCAAAATAGCAGATAACCTCTATCTTATCAAGATCTTTAATATTTATGAGCATTGACTTATGGTCATCCCTTGCCTATAATGCCGCCATTGAAAATCTGTATTCAACAGGAACAAGGAAGGAGAACTACATCATGGCAGCAAATTTTGTTTACTCAACACGCGAGCACAAGTTTATTTTAAAAGAGTGGCTCGACATGTCCAAAGTTTTCGGTCAGGGACGATTCGAAGGAGGTTATTCTCTGGACGAGGTCGATTCTATTCTGGAAAACGCGATGAAAATTGCAAAGGAAGTCGTCGCTCCCACCAATGAAGACGGCGACAAGCAGCATGCCGTATATAAGAACGGTAAGGTCACCACACCCGAATCATTCAAGAAGCCCTATTGGACCGTTCAGGAAAACGGCCTGGGCTCGAGCAACGCCGATCACAGTGACCCCAGTTCGCTTCCGTTGTGCCTTATGGGCTGTACGAATGAATATCTGGCCGCCGCCAACGCCGCATCCGGTCCCTACGTCATGGCAACCACCGGCGCGTCGGGTCTGATCCGTGATTTCGGCAGTGAAAAAGTTAAAAATATTTTCCTTCCAAAGATGTTCTCCGGCCAGTGGGCGGGCACCATGGACCTCACTGAACCCAACAGCGGCTCGGACGTGGGTGACATCATCACAAAGGCCACGCCCACCGATGAACCGGGTGTGTACAAAATCGTCGGCACGAAGTGCTTCATCACCGGCGGTGATCAGGACATCACGGAAAATATCGTCCACCTGACGCTGGCCCGCATCGAGGGATGCGTTCCGGGCACCAAAGGCATCTCCCTGTTTGTCGTTCCCAAATACTGGCACACCCCCGAAGGCGAAAAAGGTGAGTTCAACGATGTCAACTGCGGCGGTGTGGAACACAAGATGGGTCTTTGCGGATCGGCCACCAGCATCATTAACTTTGGCGAAGAAAACAAATGCCGCGGTTATCTGCTGGGCGATCCACCCGTGGACGGTAAGGGTGCGGGCATGGCCCAGATGTTCCAGATGATGAATGAAGAGCGCACCGTCACAGGACTGGCGGCACTGGCGGCCGCAACCGTTTCCTACAATAATGCGGCGCTGTATGCCGCCGGACGAATCCAGGGTCGTCAGCTCACCAACCCCAAGGCCGGAAGAGTCCCCATTATCAATCACGAAGATGTGCGCCGCATGCTCATGTATCAGAAATCCATCACCGAGGCCAGCCGGGCGATGATCGCCATGTCCTACTACTGCATGGATGTTATGGAAAACACCAAGGATGAAAATGAACGCAAGCGTGCCAAGGCGTTTGTGGAAGTCAACATCCCGATTGTCAAGGCCTGGTGTTCAGATCTGGCGTTTTTGAGCATCTCTGAGGCCATGCAGTGCTATGGCGGTTACGGCTTCTCCGAGGAATACCCGATCGCCCAGCAGCTTCGCGACTGCCGAATTTACCCCATCTGGGAAGGTACCAACTTTATTCAGTCCATGGACCTCATCGGCCGCAAGTGGATGATGGCCGGAGGACAGGTGTTCGGCACATGGTTCGCAGAGCTGGAAAAATTCGCAGCAGACCATAAAGATGATGCCGTTTTGAAAGCTGAAGTAGCCCTGCTTGAAGAGGCGTTAAACCAGTACAAGGAGATTCAGTCGACCATGGCAGGCTACCTCGGCAAGGGCAAGTTCGGCATGATCGGTTTCTTTGCCACACGCATTCTGCATGCAACCGGCTACGTCTACGGTACCAAGTTGCTTCTGGAGCATGCTCTTATCGCCCAGAAGAAAATCGAAGAGATCGGCAAGGATCATTTTGAATATCCCTACTATGCGGGTAAAATCGCGTCGGCGAAGTTTTTCGCCCACAATCTGCTCCCCAATGTAGGCATGATTCTGCGGGTTATCAAAGAAGGCGATAATTCCGTCATGGAAATTCCGGAAGCATCTTATATGCTGGTTTAGAAAAATGTTTGTAAAGGGCGGGGGACAAACAGGCCCCTGCCCTTTTTTTATTGCACTGACCCGTGGGAATCATCTACGATAACGTCTGCGAATGACCAAGCCATAGACAATCAGATTGATAACGATAACCAGTCCACCTAAAATATACTGTGTTGTAACGGTGAGGTTTTCCGGATAAATCACAGGCAGAAGATACTGCACGACAAAGTCGCCACTGTAAGTGCTTTCACCAGCCAGACGCCGCAAATAGTTTTCCAGCGGTGTCAGTGGACAAATCCCCCCGGCAAACTCAATGCCCGCTCCCCAGGCAACCGCCGGCAAATGAATCCATGCCAGGCAGGGCCTGCGCAGAACCAACAAGCCTCCTGCGACAACAAAGACGATAAATAAGAAATGAAAAACGACAATTGCGTCGGCGAGCAGCGGGTACATTTTCCTCCGTATGAATCCTGTCAGGTATCGCAGAATTTATTCAATTGCTCCGCTTTTCTTCATGTGAACGGCTATGGCTTCGGCCAGACGGCGGTATCCTGCAGCATTGGGATGAATTAAATCCGCTTTCAAAGCACTGTCGGCCAGAATTTCCGACAGTGCTTTCTCTTCCAGCGATACGTTCATTTCCTTGGCTATCTCGGAATAGAAAGACTCGGGTGAAACAGATAAACCCAGCACCGGCACTCCAATCAACATAATATCGGCGCCGTGTTTTCTGGTCAGATGAATCATCTCCCGAATATTATCAGCAGCCTGTTTTTTATTCATTGAGCGCAACAGATCGTTTCCGCCGAGGCAGATAATCACCAGTGCAGGTTTTTCCCGCTCCAGAACCTTTGGAAGTCTTGCCATCCCTCCCGCAGTAACTTCTCCCGGCACACCGGCATTGACCACCCTTCTTCCGATGAGCTTCTCCAGCACGACCGGATAGCTCTCATGCGGCGCAGCCCCCGTTCCAAACGTGATGCTGTCGCCAAAAGCCACGACAACATCGTCTTTCTCCAGTTTCGGAAGCCCGACAGATAATGGGCAGGCAACCAGCAGCGCCACGAAAAGGGCAATCAGAAAACATGCACCGCCTTGAAATCTCTTGGTCATCATTTCAGAGCCTCCGGGCCGTCACGGATCTATCCTTCTTGAATGCATTAAAAAACGATTACCATGCGTTGTCAAGAAAAAGCCCGGGCAAAATGCTTTTTTTACATTGGATTGTTTTTGTGCTACATATTTTAACATTCTCCGGATGGATGGACACTGAGATGTTTGACTGGTTCTCAAAGCAAAGACGCCTCAAGATCATGGAAGAGCCTTTTCCTTCCGAATGGGAAAAGTTGATCCGCCGCAACATGGCTCATTACGCCATGCTTGACGATGACGAACAAAAGCGGCTACGCGGACTGATCCAGGTATTTATGGCGGAGAAGTCCTGGGAAGGATGCGGCGGACTGGAGCTCACCGATGAAATCCGTGTGACAATATCCGCGCAGGCCTGCCTGCTGGTTCTTAATCTTCCTCACAATTCCTTCGACAATGTTGAAACCATACTTGTTTATCCTTCCGAAATGATGTTGCCCCAGCGTAAGCCCGGCTTTTTTGAAACCGTTCTCGAACCGCTTCAGCCGGAACTCCCTATCTCCGGTCAGGCCTTCCGGCAGGGACCGGTCATTCTCGCATGGGACACCGCATTTGAACAGGGCCGTCAAAGCAAAGGAGGCGGCAATGTGGTTTACCACGAGTTTGCCCATAAACTGGACATGCAGGACGGCGCGGCGGACGGCACACCCCGGCTGCGTGACCGCGAAGAATACCGGGACTGGGTCAAAACCTGCTCACGTGAATATTTAAGACTGATTCAGGATCTTGAAAAAGGCAGACGAACATTCCTCGACGAATACGGCGCGACAGACGAGGCGGAATTTTTCGCTGTTGCGACGGAGCAATTCTTCTGCCAGCCCGTTCAGATGATTAAAGCCGCACCGGAACTCTACCGGGTCCTGAAGGCATTTTACGGGCAGGATCCGGTTTCCCGCATCAACAATAAATCGGAGTTTCATGAATAAGAAATGGAAGAATCCTTATGATTGAGTACATCAAACGGCATGAACATTATGTGTCGGATTGCCTGGAATCGTATCAGGAGCGGGAAAAGCTCCGTGAGCTGCTGACCTATCACGACAAGCAGATTTCATGGATACAGCACGAACGGCTGGCCCATCTGATTACCATGATGTTTGTCTGTCTTTTCTTTCTGTTGACCTTCGGATTTGCCATGATTCATTTTACTGTGCCCTGTATTCTTCTGACAGCACTGCTTCTGGCCCTGACAGGAGCCTACATTCTCCACTATTACCGTCTGGAAAACAGCGTTCAGAACTGGTATTCATTATCCAACAGAATCAGAGAAAAAATTCTTCAGGCCAAATAAGGAAGGAGTAAAGCGTGCCACTCGTCCCCAGAACGACGATGGAAAATGTTGCCCAGAGCGTCGAGAATGAAGAAAGAGCCTCGCAAAATCGGAAACAAAAACGCATAACAGGGCAAACCCTGCACCTGCCGCGAGCATGATGACAATGGCCAGAAACGCAGCCATAGAGGGGACAGGCAACGGCCACACCATGTTCTTCAACTTTCATGAAAGTGTTGTTTTCTTATGGTTAAAGCACAAAAAATATTGGGTTCATGTCAATATAATTAAAAAAGCCCCCCGTCCACATTGATGATTGTCTTGAATTCGAAGGGTGAATTAGCCACTCTTTCAATCTCTCTCACAGGGGAACATTTTGCTCCTGAACCAACCATACAGCGTGTTTCCTTCCATGACTCTACGCGTGAATGCGTCAAATTCTTCCCTCGTTCTCCCGGGTTCAGCCATCCACTGCGATCTTGTTTTGATCGGTATGTCCGCATCCAGATAGTTTATGACGGAAGCGGGGTTTCCGGCGGCAATGGCATTGGAGGGTATATCCTTGGTTACGATGGAGCCCGCACCGATGATGGCGTTGTCACCGATATGA
>JAQVLL010000036.1 GCA_028704195.1 Smithellaceae bacterium | reverse complement strand
ATCATCCAGATCAAGGCAGAGCCACTGCGGTTAACTTTGAAAACCACTATCCGGCATGCCGCCGCGACCAGGAATGAAGGAGAAAGCATCTGGGTCCGGGCACAAAGGCGCGAACATACTGGATATGGTGAAGGTTGTCCAAGAGACTATGTGGCCGGTGACGATCTCGCATCCAGCCTTAAATGGATCGAAGAAAATTTTTCCGAGGGCAAGGCTGATTTTTCTAATCTCGATGATGTCAGGCAGTGGATATCCTCTCACGAAAAAATCATTGATCAATACCCTTCAGCATGGTGCGCCGTCGAAATGGCGGTGCTGGACCTTCTGGCCAGGGAAAAGGGCTGTTCAGTGGAGGCTCTGCTGGGGGTTACTGAAGGCATGCGTTTTGGCCGCTACACGGCTGTCCTGGGGGACAGCAAGTCGTGGCAATACGCCACGCTGGTCGATCAATATCTGATCCGCGGAATCACGGATTTCAAAATCAAGCTTGGCGGCAATCTGGAAAAAGATAAACAGAAAATCGATTTCCTGGAGGTCTTGTCCGTTCATCATCACGTTCCCGCTCTCCGCATTCGTCTGGACGCCAATAATTTATGGAAGAAACATTGTGACGAAGCCATTGCCTTTACCCGCGCGCTGGGGTGTGGAAGGTTATTTGCCGTTGAGGAACCGGTGCAGGCAAGAGATGTTAAGGAGATCAGCCGCTTCAGCACCGCCACAGGCCTTCCCGTGATTCTGGACGAAAGCCTATGCACACTGGAGCATCTGCGGGCATTTCAAAATGTGCCCGGTCAATTCATTGCCAATATCAAAATTTCGCGGGTGGGCGGTCTTATCCGCGCATTACGGATGATCACCGAGGTAAAAAAACGGGGATGGCCGATAATTATCGGTTGTCATGTTGGTGAAACATCCTTGCTGACGAGAGCCGCACTCGTTGCCTCTGCCGCCGCAGATGAAAGCCTCGCGGCTCATGAAGGCGCTTTTGGCGATTATCTGGTTCAACGGGAGCCGGTTTACCCAACACTGAAGTTCGGACGCGAAGGGAACCTGGATTTGCGCTTGCCCTACTATCTGAAAACTGTCCTAGGGCTTCAGATTGTCCCGGTGGAAAACTGGAACACCGGATTTGGCATGCAGTGCCGTATGCCTCAGACACCGGATGATGGTGCGCCGGAGATCTGTTTTCTGGAAATGCCCGACCAATATAAAATTCACTTCCGGCGCTGGGGTCCTCCGGAAGGTGAAGATGCGGTGCTGATTCTGCACGGGGGGATGAGTCATTCAGGATGGCAGGCACCGCTGGCAATTCAGTTAAGATCGATGATGCCGGAACTGACGGTGATCGCCGCAGACCGTAGGGGATGCGGATTGAATGATAAACGGGGAGACCTGGGTTCCGTACATGCGGTCATTGAAGATGTCATTCAGCACGTTGAATTCTTGAAAAAATCTTTCAAAAGGGTGCATCTTATGGGCTGGAGTCAGGGTGCGCTGTTCGCTGCAGTTGCCGCATCCAAAATGCACGATGCCGTTTCCAGCCTTGTCCTGATGACGCCGGTTATTTTCTCAAATGAACGTTTCCGCTCAGTTGTAAGCATTACCGGGAAAATCGTATCTGGCATGATTGCCGAGTTTAAACTGAAACCGGACTATGATCATGCCTGCATTCCCGTTCCCATGGAAGCGACAGATTTTACACTGGTTGATGAGTGGCTGGATTTCATCGAGAAAGATGATCTCAAAACCATATTTCTGAACCTAAAATCCACAAGGATCATGGAAGAGATTCAGGAGATGTCCAGGTCTGCCATGCTGAAGAACCGCCTTCCCGTACTCGTGATCATGGCGGAACAAGACCGTATTGTGGACAACAACAAAGTCAAACAACTATTGGATCCCTTATTTTTCGATAATAAAGGAAATCAGTTAATTACCTTGAGTAGTGGGCATGCTATACAATTCGAGAAGCCTGAAGAAGCCGCTTTGGCAATTTTGAATTTCATACGGAATCTAAACAGTAGAATTTCCAGCAGGAGCCTTACCCATGAATCAGCGAGGGCCTATAATTGTAGAACAGGTTAATGAACAACCTGATCCTGATGTCGTGGCCAGACCGCTCTATTTCCACCATCATGATCTTGTTCAAAACCTCGATGCCAAAAAGACTATCAAGCAGCGTAAGCTCACCAACCTGTGGAACAGCATCCATTTTATGGATGGTATGGTTCAAGTCCACCTCCGTCATTACCGCGACAACAAGGAAATACTTGTCGAAGCCCATCCGTCCCCCTGCAGCGACCAATCCATGACCTGCTATTGGCCGGAGAAAAACCGTCCGTTTGTGGAAAATGCGAAAATTCTGGATATTATTCTTACGGACGGTCTCACGATATTCCTCTTGCCCGCTAAGATCAGGGACATTCAGCGAGATCATTTTACCTTTAAAATACCCGATAAGGCGTATATTCTCGGTAAACGGCAGGCAAAGCACTTTAATTGTCATGGTGTAAGAGCCACACTGGTGCAGGACGGATTTCAGGCCCAGGGGCAGTTGACGGATTTCAGTTCCCGGGCCTTCACCGTCAAGGTCAGTCCATTCGGCGCCAGTTCTTTCCTGTGGTTTAATTCCGACAGGACGTCCACCATCAATTTTTATCGGGATGGCCATATGGTGTTTTCAACATCTTGCCGATGTCTCAGGCAAACATCAGACCAGGGGGTCCGCGAGATTGTGTTTTCTCCGACGACCAGCCAGATGAGCCGTTTTTTAAAGAAAAAATGGCGTAACCCCCGTGTCGGGGTCAGTCCCCGGCCGAATATAACCTTCCAGCATCCATTCATCTTTAAAAATATCCAGCTGGATATAAAGGACCTTTCCTCATCGGGCTTCTCCATTGAGCTCTCGGCTGATGAAGATGTTCTGATGCCGGGAATGATCATTCGGGATTTGAAGATGAACTTTTCAGGCGCATTGCCCATATCGTGCAAAGCGCAGGTTCTTTACCGCCGCATGAAAAGAAATAATGTTATCTGCTACGGTTTTGTCATTCTGGATATGGAAATTACCGCCTATAACAGGCTCTGTCATATTGTGATGAATATTCTGGATTCCAGCATTCATATTGCCGATGAGGTCGATGCGGATCGGCTGTGGGAATTTCTTTTTGACAGCGGTTTTATCTACCCCAAAAAATATTCCATGGTTCAGGCAAACAGGCAGCATATCAAAAAAACTTATCAGCGGCTGTATCGCCATAATCCGGAAATCACCCCGCAGCTTACTTATCAGCGAAACGGACGGATTTACGGGCACGCCTCCATCGTCCGATCCTACGGGCGGGCCTGGATGGTCCACCACCTTGCTGCCCGGCCCCTTGACAGAAAGAGAACGGGCCTGCAAGTTCTGAAAAGTATCATGTATTATTTTAACGGCCTTTATCGGCTGCCCACGGTCGCGATGGACTATATGATGTTCTATTTCCGTCCGGAAAACCGTTTCCCCGATCATTTTTTTGGCGGTTTCGCCAGGCATTTTAAGAACCCGCGTGCCTGTTCGATGGATCTTTTTTCGTATCTCAATTACCCGACAACCTGCTCCCGCAAACCCCTGCCGAATGGGTGGTCGCTTGGAGAGTGCACAGCCGCGGACCTGGAAGAACTGAACTTTTTTTACCGTAATACGTCCAACGGTCTTCTGCTGGATGTGTTGCGTTTAGACAAGGATGGCGGCGAGGGAGCCTTACTGACGGAGCTGTATGCCCGCCAGGGGTTTATCAGAAGCTGCCATAGCCTTGCTCTCAGTCAACACGGAAGAGTCAAAGCGGTTCTGGTGGTGAACCAATCAAATATAGGTCTCAGCCTGTCGGACTTCTTAAACGGACTCAAAATCCTTGTGACTGATGCGGCGGGCCTGCCCTGGCCAATCCTGTCCGCGGCTATTTCCCAGGTGGTCGGTTGCTATCGGGTGGAACAGATTCCCATTCTTGTTTATCCATCTGATTATTTTCAAACACAGGAAGTCCCTTTTTTCCAAAAGAAATATAACCTCTGGATCATAGATATTCATTACGGACGAGAATTCAGTGAATACATGATGGACAATCTGAAGTTCAGAATCAGATTTATCATCCGGCTTCTCCTGAAAAAGTATAAAGGCACCTGATGGAAGAAAAAAAATATTACAGCAGCAGGATTATCAAGAGCTATGTGGAGTATCTGAAAAAGGTCTTTCCGGATATTGATGTAAATCCGTTGCTGAAACATGCGGGTATTGAAATATTCCAACTGGATGATGAAGGACATTGGCTGACGCAGAAAGAGGTAGACCGTTTTCATGAGATCCTTGCCAAGGTGACACAGGAGCCGGATATATCCAGGAAGGTGGGACGTTTTTCGGTGACCTCCCGTGCCTCCGGCGCCGTCGGACAATACGTTTTGGGATTCATCAACCCGGCAACGGTGTATGGCCTTTTGGAGAAGATCAATAGTCGCCTCAGCCGCGCGGCGGTCATGAAAACACGGGCGATCGCACCGGATAAGATTGAGGCAAAAGTCACTCTGGAGCCGGGTGTTGAGGAAAAACCTTACCAGTGCGATAACCGGATGGGCATGATGGAGGCCCTGGCAAAACTTTCCACCAATAAATTAGCCAGCATCGAACATCCCGTTTGCGTCCACAAGGGAGGGGACTGTTGTCTGTATGTCATCTCGTGGGAAAAAACCCCCTCCCTGATGTGGAAGCGTATCCGTAACTACGCCTCTGTCGCCGGCCTAGTCCTTTGTATTGCAGCGCTGAAATTTATTCCGTCTGCTTACTGGGATATCTTGGTCCTTTCCTACGTTATTCTCCTGATAGGTTTGACGCTGAAAACTGAACATCTGGAGAAGCATGAAATGTTGTCCGCCATCAACACCCAGGCGGATGCGGCTGACCGCCTTCTCGATCAGATCAACAGCCGGTACAACGAAGCCCTTCTGATCCAGGAAATCGGGCAGGCGGCATCAATGGGGCTCGAGATTGACAATCTCCTCAAACATGTGATGAAATCGCTGATTGTCAGGCTGGATTTTGATCGGGGAATGATCATGCTGGCCAACGAGCAAAAAAACCTGCTCGTTTATTCGGTCAGCTATGGATACAACCCAAAAGATGAAAAATACCTGAAAAACATTGCATTTCATCTGGATAATCCGCATTCAAAAGGTGCGGCTGTTGAAGCATTCAGAAAACAGAAACCTGTTTTGATCAATGATATATCGGTGGTTGAGAAAGACATGTCTCCAAGGACTCTTGCTTTTGTTCGTGACATGGGGTCACAGTCCTTCATCTGTGTTCCCATTGTATACAAAGGAGAGTCCATGGGAATCCTCATGGTGGATAACGTCCAGACGAAAAAGCCCCTGGGTCAGACAGAGATCAATCTGCTGATGGGTATTGCCCCTCAGATCGGCATCAGCATCAGGAATGCTGTCTCTTACCAGAAAACCAGGGAAAGCGAAGAGCTCTACAGAACCATATTCGAAAGCACAGCTACCGCCAATATCATGATTGCTGAAGACTCGACTATTCTCATGGCAAATAACAACTTTGTAAGCCTTAGCGGATATTCAAAACAGGAACTGGAAGGAAAGATGAAATGGGAGATTTTCATTCATCCCGACGATCTGGGAAAGATGAAAATCTATCACAATACGCGCAGGCAGCGTCACAGATCAGCTCCACCCTCGTCCTATGAATTTCGCGCCGTAAACCGCAACGGTGATGTCCTGGACCTCATGATGAGTGCGGCCATTATTCCGGATAAGAAAGAAACTATTGTTTCGATGGTCGATTTAAGCGGCAAGAAGAATCTTGAGTCGCAGCTGATGCAGTCGCAAAAGATGGAGTCTGTAGGGCAATTGGCCGGAGGTGTTGCCCACGACTTCAACAACATGCTCAGCGTAATCATCGGGAATGCGGAAATCGCCCTGAACAGGGTTCAGAACACCGATCCTGTTTATAAACAGCTTAAACAAATTATGAGCGCGGGGATGCGGTCCGCGGATCTGACGCGACAACTGCTGGCATTTGCCCGGAAGCAGACCGTTACCCCGAAAATTCTCAATCTCAATGACACAGTGGAAAGCATGCTCAAGATGCTGAGGCGACTGATCGGTGAAGACATCAACCTTGTCTGGTTGCCAGGCAAAATGATATGGCCGGTGAAAATGGATCCTACCCAGATCGATCAGATCATGGCCAATCTGTGCGTCAATGCCCGGGATGCGCTCAAAGGCGTGGGCAAAGTCACCATTGAAACGGGTACTTCTTCCTTCGACGAAGCATACTGTGCTTATAACGTGGGTTTTGTTCCCGGCGATTATATCCTTCTTTCCGTAAGTGACACCGGCTGCGGCATGGATAAGAAGACCCTGGACAGCATTTTTGATCCTTTCTTTACTACCAAGGAGGTCGGTCAGGGAACCGGATTGGGGCTGTCCACAGTCTATGGTATCGTAAAACAGAACAACGGTTTCATCAATGTCTATAGCGAACCGGGTCTTGGTACGACATTCAAAATTTTTCTGCCCCGCTACGTGGGCGAGATTGTGCCGATCCAGAAGGAAGATATCGCGGAACCTCTCGTGCGGGGGGATGAGGTCATTCTGCTGGTTGAGGACGAGCCGACCATCCTGGAAATGACCTCGATTATGCTGGAAAATCTTGGTTACACCGTTCTGACCGCGGTCACGCCGGGTGATGCGATTCGATTGGCCGGGGAGTATGACTCTCAAATTGATTTACTGTTAACAGACGTAGTTATGCCTGGGATGAACGGCCGGGACCTTGCTCAAAACATGATGCATTTTCATCCGGGCATCAAGCACCTTTTCATGTCCGGATACACAGCCGATGTGATCGCACATCAGGACGTGCTGGACGAGGGTATAAATTTTATCCAAAAGCCTTTTTCTGCAAAGGGTCTGGCCGACAAAGTTCGCGAGGTACTGAGCAGCAGCCATTGATGGTTTCTCCTGTCAGATGAGATTTTGCTGTGCACAAATCCCTGAGCTCGGGAATCTGCGGGGCGTCATAAGTAAAGCCCATGACATTTAAGGAGGGGAGCTGCTCTTCGTCATCCCGGTCAATCTTGCTGCCGTTGCAGTAAAGATTTCTTTTCATCTTCCTAAGACCTTCGATGTATTGTTCCCTGGTTCTCCTCTTTGTCTCCTTTCACGGCAGCAATTTTATTGCCTGTAAATTTTTCAAGGTTGTTTTTTTATCGTCAGACACTCCTGCTAAGAAACAAACGCCATCCTGCATAGAGCGATTCAGGGATAAGATCCAGGGCTCCGGAAGCTTCAGCAATTGGTGTAAAGCCGCAGGCATCGCAGTTGATTTTACCGCGGTTTTTGACGTAGCAGCCTTTTGTAATCGTACCGTCCGGGTCGACGTTGACGAGCACATCGTCGTGACAGTGCCAGCGATTGTCCTTCATGGCCCGGAGTCTGCCTGCAGAGTTCAGAATGGGATATCCCTGTTTTTTGAGGTCCAGTAGTTTCTCTATGGTGGAGCTGCGTTCATTCTGTGAAAGGGCAAGATCATCTTCCCCCTGATCGTAAGGATAGAAAAACTGGACAGTCATTCCCTTTGCGCCTGACATATCCCGTACCCATTTTGCCAGAGGTTCCACATCCTGACAGTTGCGTCGGTTCAAGGTGCAATGAATAAAAACCCTGGGGTGCCTCGTGGCCTTGAGGCTGGAACATACACCGTCAAAGGAATCGCTTCTCAATGCATCGTGCGATTCCTTCATGCCGTCAAGACTGACCCAGATGGTATGCGCAGGAACATCCAGCGGCAGGGTTCCGTTGGTTGTCACCGCAACCCGTAGAAAACGTTTGCGCGCGTAAGACACAAGATCATGAAGGCGATACGGGCCGTCTCGCCACAGCAGGGGTTCTCCGCCTTCAAAAACAACCAGGCGCGTGCCGAGGCGGTACAGGGAGTCCATGGCTCCGATTGCCGCATTCCAGGACATGTGACCGTTTTCATCTCCCGTACGCAGATGAAAAGGGCAGGCCCGGCATGCCAGGTTGCACCGGAAGGTAACCTTGAAGCTTGCCAGCAGGGGAATCCGGTGGCCAAGGATTTTTCTTTCAAAAAAGAACCGCGACAGATCCAGCGGCCATGGGAGTTGCACGGTCTTCAATTTTCCTTTTGCCTTTTCATGCAATACCGTCCGGTTTTATGAAATTTCTTCAATGCCCAGCGGATATTTCGATAAAACCTCGCATCCGTCCCTGGTGATGACGATGTCGTTCTCGTAACGGAAGCCGATGTTTTCCTCGGGGGCGGCATACTGCATGGCACAAACGACCATTTCGTTTTACTGATAAACACGATCCTGATCCGTCCAGTAGGGAAGGTCGGGATTGACGACGGCGCCGATTCTCCACTCATCCCCGAAAAGACCGATTCCGTGTTCGCAGGCCGGCTGAATAAAATCACCGCAGCCACGGGATTCCGCAAAGTCCATCATGAGGGCGGCCAGTGTTCCCGGTGTTGTGCCGGCACGGTAATTGTCAATGACTTTCTGAACGATCGCGACAAAATTATCCGCGTGCCAGCGCTGACGTTTTGTCGCCGGCCCGATCAGGTAATTGTGCGAGTGGTCCCCCAGCGCCAGTTTGAACATCGCGTGGAAATCCAGCATCAGCGGCTCGCCGGCCATGATTTCCTTGGTGGTGGGAGGTGTGCATGCACCCAGCCCCGTGCGGACCCCGCTGGAGATTTCGTTGAGCCCCGCAAAATTCCACTCGGACACGCTTCCTGCCCTGCGCATGGCGAGGGCGGCAATGCCGGCAATCACTGTTTCCGTCATACCTTTGTAGCCGCCGTTTTCGAGTGCCGCGCGTGCCGCTTTGTGACCTTCGTCAACAATAAGCGAAGCGGTGCGGAATCGTTCAATGGTGCCTTTGTCCTTAATCAGGGAAAGCGCATCGATGATATCGTGAGAGTTCACCCATTCAAAACCGGGAAGCGCGTCTTTAAAATGCGTATATTCCCAGTGCGACAGATTCCCTTCCGCCGTGTAGGTGGAAATTCCGTCCTCGTATCCCAGGCGCCCCTTTTGAATACCGAGCTCTTCTTTGATAAAATCGGTGATGGCTGAAACCTGGTCCATGCCGCCCATCGGTCCGTAAGCCCTGACGTGATCACTGTCCAGCCATGTTTCGTCCCCCACGCGCAGAGCGTCAACCACAAACGTAAAATAGGTGGGCTGCCCTTCGGGCGGTATGATCAGATAGCTTCTCCACGGACAGAAGGTGTCCATGATAAAGCTCATCGTGCGGATGCGTGATCCGAGATACACGTCAATACCGCGCTTGCTCATTTCTCTCTGGATTGCCTTCACGCGTCCGGGATTGTCGATGTAATATTTGTCCATAGGGTCTAATATTCTGGTCATATTCTTTTCTCCCTTCAATACTGAGTCGGAATCCGTGACAAAACTTTGTTCAAACGGTCGGATACGGATGCCAGTTTGAGCGCTTTAGCCAGATTGCCCTTGAGTTTGAGTTTTCCGGTCATCAGGGCTTTTTGCGCGCCGAGTTCCGCGCGGGAAATTCTGGAAAATATGTCATAATCGCCGATGATTCGAAATTCGGCCTGGGGAGGATCGCCCGTTCCCGTTTCCACGCGGGTAACCTTCCCGTCTTTGCATTCGACAAAGAGGAATTGCTCCTCCCCGCCGGGGCAGTTTTTATAAATGTTGGACATTGACGTGGTGACGTTGTTCATCTTTTCCGGTGGAAGTTCAGCCTGGAGCCTTTTAAGCGCCTCTTCACGCCATGACGGGCTCAGGTATACGAGTAGATCTGACATGATGATTCCTCCTGTCTGGTTGTTTGACCGGCCTGGAAGGGGCCTGCCGGATGGTTTGTGATTACAGGATACTCCTCCTCTGAAAGGGGAATTATAGGATGACTATAGGACCAAAAGAAAGGTCTGTCAATACCATTAAAACCGCTATATCAACTTCAGAAGGTGATCTCCATGGTCATGTTCCAGGCTATGTCGCAGGCCATTTTCACACGGTCAGGAACCTGATCCCGGTTAACGGTCTTTTGCCCTAAATTTCTTTTTTATTATTGATTTGATGTTTTTAGTTCATCTTCCTGTTCCAGTAAGGGGTGGATATGGGATTTAATGGACAATATTATAAACAAACACTTTTTATTCGGTCTAATAAAATTTCGGTTAAGGTGCAGCAGGTCTGACAATTCCTTCCACCTTGATGCCATGTTGTTTCAGGAGTTTCCAGAGGGTGACACGGCTTATCCCCAGCAAACGCGCCGCCTCCTGCCTGTTTCCGTGGGTGGTTTCCAGAGCTTTTACAAGGTCGTCACGCTGGCTCAGGCTTGTGGAGTCATCCCTTCGCCTGTGAAGTCCCGGGGCAGGATGATCATGTGTTAACGAGTGCGGGAGGTGTTGAGGCGAAATCAATTCCTCATGGCAGACAACGAAGGCATATTCCAGAACATTGGCCAATTCCCTGATATTGCCCGGCCAGGAATAGTTAATCATTTTCTCCATGGTCTGCTCGCTCACCCCGTTGATGGGCTTTCCCGAGCGCAGTCGTAGAATTTTTAGAAAATGGTTTATAAGCAAGGGAATGTCTTCGCTCCTTTCTCTCAAGGGCGGCAGGTAAATGGGGATAACATTAAGCCTGTAATAGAGATCTCTTCTGAAGCGGCCTTTCTCGCACATTTGTTCCAAGTCCCGATGTGTGGCGGCGATGATCCGTACATCAATGGAAATGGTGGTCTG
>JAQVLL010000421.1 GCA_028704195.1 Smithellaceae bacterium | reverse complement strand
AGAACATCAACCAGTTCCTTTTCGTTGATCCGGGGTGCAAGACGCACGTTAACAGACCGGACGATTTTTTCACAGGATTGGGCATAGGCCTGTGTCAAAACGAAAGGGCAAAGCATCAGCAGAAAATTGGTAGATTGTATCAGGACCCTCTGTATCATGGAGCATTTTCCTCCAGGATACTTTCAACCCCCTTCCAGTAGATTCGGGTGGCATCCTTGATAAACCGGATGATGGATTCTTCTGAATTCAATTCCGGGATGGTTTTAACAATCGGGCTGTTAACAAGAAGAGCAATTCCATTGGCAAAAATCCATCCCTGAATGAGGACATCGCTCACCCGTTCAGAGGAAAATTTTTTCATAATATTATGAGTCTCGAGGATTTTCATGTTTTTCAGAAAGGCTTTTTCCGCATTTACGATGTTCACGGCGTTGAGTTTTTCATTGCGAAAGCATCTGAAAAGGTTTTTTTCTTCTCTGGCAAACATGACAAAACCAATGATCATGTCCATTATCGGGTCTCCCGTTCGGATCTTTGCCTGATACTCATCAAGGATGGCCCAGGCTCTTGTCGCGATCTCTTTTTCGATGTCGGGCATAGTAATGCCGCTGTAATAGATGGGCATGGTCGATGAATGGAGCTTTTCCGCAATCGTTCTCGTGGAAAGCCTGTTAAAGCCTTTTTCCCGAACGACCTCAAGGGCGGCATGAATTACATCCTCAACTTTGTACTCTCTTTTGGGTGGCATGGGGTAACCTCATTTCCTTTGTGATTGCATCACCCGTTGTTCAGCAATGATGAAAAATAAGATCTGGTGTATGGAAATCGCCGTGGTTAATCTTCGACGTAATTTATGCATAATTGTTCAAAATTTTCAAGCAATATCCATGAATTATGTTTTATAACATTCTTTATTTCGATAGAAAAATCTCCGCTGTTTGCAGCAGGGATTTTTTTCTGATGGTTTTTACCGATGGCACGTATTAATCAATTTTTAGGCACACTCGCTGTAACCGCAGAGACGACAGACGACGCATCCGCCTTCATGTTCGACAATGCCTCCGCAGTCAGGGCATGCGCCCTTGAGGAAGACTCGCTTCGCATGCTGTACTTTGTCTCCGTTGGCTGCCATGTGAGCTTGAATCGCTTTGGCCACCGCATCGGCACAGGACAAAACTTTGTTTTCACCGAAACCTGACGGTGAGTGGCAGGAAATGCCCTGTAACTGCTTAATCACCTGGCGAGCCTGTACACCGCTTCGCCAGGCAAGCGACACCATGCGTCCGATCGCTTCACTCTGGGAGGCGGCGCAGCCGCCGGCTTTTCCCATGGTCGTGAAGAGCTCAAAAAGACCCGTATTGTCCTCATTGACGGTGACGTAGAGCGGACCGCATCCGGTTTGCATCTGATACGTCCAGCCCTTCAGCACTTTGGGTCGTTCTCTTTTACCTGCTGATTTGTCTTTGTCCGGACCTGCCGGCGCAACCTGTTCTTTTTTTGCGACGGACAGGACCTGCTGATCGCGCGAGCCGTCACGGTAAATCGTGACGCCCTTGCAGTCGAGCTTATATGCCAGTTCATATACCCGAGCCACATCCTGTACCGTGGCCCCGTTGGAGAAGTTGACCGTTTTGCTGACCGCGTTGTCTGTATATTTTTGAAAAGCAGCCTGCATGCGAATGTGTACATCCGGTGAAATATCGTGGGCGGTGACAAAGAGATTGCGGATATCTTCGGGAATTTCCTGAAGTCCCTTCAGTGTGCCGTGTTCGGCGATTTTCTGCATCAGTTCCGGTGAATAGAAACCTCTTTCTTTGGCAATGGACTCGAACAAAGGATGAACTTCCACCATAATGTCGTTGTCCATGACCTGCCGAATGTACGATACAGCAAAGATCGGTTCCACGCCGGATGATGCATTGGCCATGATCGAAATCGTTCCGGTGGGTGCGATGGTGGTCACCGTTGCGTTGCGTATCTGTGGGGCGCCTTTCTTATCATGCAGGGAGCCTTTAAAATTCGGAAACGCGCCCCTGGTTTTGGCCAGCGCCTGCGCCGCCGTATGACCCTGATCATTGATGAACCCCATGACTTTGCCGGCCAATTCAACGGCTTCCTCTGTGTCGTAGGGAATGCCCAGCTGGATCAGCATATCCGCCCAGCCCATGACACCCAGTCCGATTTTGCGATTGCCCATGGTCATCGCTGCAATCTGGGGCAAAGGATAGTTATTGATTTCCACGACATTGTCCAGAAAATGAACGGCCATATGAACGACTTCTCTGAGCCGTTTCCAGTCAACCTGGCCGTCTTGAACCATTTTGCTCAAGTTGACGGAGCCCAGGTTGCATGATTCATAGGGCAGGAGCGGCTGTTCTCCGCAGGGGTTTGTGGATTCGATGGCGCCTACGTGAGGCGTCGGGTTGTCACGGTTGAGCCGATCCAGAAACACAATCCCCGGTTCGCCGTTTTCCCACGCCTGCGTGATGATCCGATTGAAAACCTTGCGCGCGTTGAGGGTTCCGGAAACCTGACCATCGCGGGGGTTGATCAGGTCATAGTTTTCATCTTTCTCCACGGCTTGCATGAAGGCTTCCGTGAGACCCACGGAGATGTTGAAATTGTTGAGCTGTTTTTTATCGGCCTTGCACATGATGAAATCCATGATATCCGGATGATCAACCCGCAGGAT
>JAQVLL010000420.1 GCA_028704195.1 Smithellaceae bacterium | reverse complement strand
TGAAGGGATGTCGCAGCGGTGAACATCAAGGAGATGATGTGTCTTCTTCGGAGGCAACCGATTTAACCAGTACTTTATCGACCCGGTTGCCGTCCATATCCACGATTTCAAACGAATAGCCTTCTGCCGAAAATTTATCGCCGATGGCGGGAATGCGATTTAATTGATACATGGCCAGACCACTTAGTGTATTGACGTCCGGTCTTTCCACATCCCTGCCAAAAAAAGACGGGACATTCAACAAATCTTCCGCATCTTCCACTTTCATCGAACCATCCATCAGGTAGGATCCGTCATCGCGTTGAAACACTTCAGGACCATCAATATCACCCGGAGCAGGGAGATCACCCATAATGTTTTCGGTCAGATCATGAAGAGTGATAATTCCCTCCATGGATCCGTATTCGTTGATAACAATGCCGAAGTGTTTTTTTGTTTTCCGGAACATCTCCAGCACTTTAAGGGCGGGTGCCTGTTCCGGAATATACAGGGGATCAAACAGAAGTTTCTCCAGATGCAAGGCTTGGTGCTGAATGTAGTAGGCCAGCACCTCCTTGACGTTCACGATACCCTTGATATTATCGATCTCATCTTCACATACCGGCAAACGGGGATAAGACGAACGTAACACTTCAGATAATATTTCATCATTCGTTTGACGAATATCGATCCAGGCGACATCAACTCTGGGCACCATAAGTGCGCCGGCACGTTTATCGCCGAAGCGGATGACTTCATTAATGATGTCGGATTCTTCTTTTTCAATTGCGCCATGCTCCGAACCTTTCTTCAAAAACATGCGCAGTTCTTCCTCTGTGACCAGTGCTTCATTGCGATTTTGAATACCAAATAATTTCAGTACGATTTTTGTGGAAATACTTAAAATCCACACCACAGGATAGGTAACCGAGCCGAATACTTTCATGGCCGGGGAAAGGAAGACGGCAATCGTTTCAGCATTATTGAGCGCAATGGTTTTGGGCACCAATTCCCCGATAATCAGCGAAAGATAGGTAATGAGACCTACGACAATGACGACGGAAAGCTTATGGGCATAAGGAGCCAACCAGCCAACATTTTTCAACAGGGGAGCTACATCTTCCGCCAAAGCCAGTCCGGCAAAGGCACCGGAAGCAATACCGATGAGGGTGATGCCCACCTGGATAGCGGATAAAACTTTTTCCGGTTCGGCCAGAAGGGCAAGCGCAGTCTTAGCACCCAACCGGCCTGATTTTGCTTCTTCTTCCAGACTGGAGCGGCGTGCGGAAATCAACGCAATCTCGTACATAGCAAAGATGCCATTCAATAAAAGCAACAGGGCAATAATAAGGATTTCCAAAATATCTACTCCAAAAAATAGCTACAATCTGTTTGCTCATTTTCGCATTCCTGATGAAATCATAACGCACATCCATCACAGTTTCTTGAGCAGAATATTTTCCGGCAACTGGTTAATCGCTTTCCGAAACGACTCCAGAGAAGCGGACAGCGCGTCAAATTCCGCGCCATGGATGAACGGCATGGTGTTTTGCCCCCTTCTCTCCATCGCCTCCATTACATACTGGATGGTCAGCCTGTCCGGATCCAGCGCCGGCTGATATGCCGTATCTGTGTCTGCTTCACTTTCGGTTGTCGCGAGAATATTGCTTTCAAGCAATTCAAAGAGAATATCGTTGACAAAACGGATCGGGATTTCCAGCCGGTTTGATATTTCACTTGCGGTTAGCGCCTTCTCTCCCGCTCGGAAATTTGCAATCAGATGATGTGTGATCTGGAGGGACAACAGTGTCCTCAGGCGGTGGCTCGCCTTAAGCGCATCCGGTTCAAATTCGTAGGTATCCACATTCTGGTGGGCAAAGGCCAGTTCCGCGCCATACAGGACGATCAGCCAGCTCAATTGAAGCCATACCAGAAATAGCGGAAGTGCCGCAAAACTGCCGTATATGGCGTTGTATTTTACGACACCTATCTGGAACGTGATGTAAAACCACTGAACCACCTGAAAGATCGTTCCCGTAATGATTCCAGCTAACAGCGCCGAAGAAAAACGCACCCGTGTATTGGGCATAAAAACAAAAAGAAATGTAAAAAGACCCCACATCAGCGTATAGGGGAAAAGTTCAACCAGGAAAAAAACCGTGGACCGGAAGCTGCCCAGAATGGTGAACTTCTCCATAATCATGGCAACCTGGGTGGAAACAAAAACTGTCACGCCGCTGGAAAGGATGAGGATAACGGGACAGATCAGCATGAGCGACAAATAATCGGCAAACTTCCGGCCGAGCGGGCGATGTTTTTTGACACCCCAGATATCGTTGAAGGATTCTTCAATATGTCCCAGGACTTTAAGAACAGCCCAAAAAAGCATAATGACACCGACCCCCGCCATCAATCCACCCTGCGTGTTTTCCAGAAGGGAGTGGGAAAACTGGATGACATTGGCCAGAATATCCTCATGACCCGCAAGTTTTTCGCGCAATTGTTTTTCCAGAATTTTTTCAAAACCGAATCCCTTGGCAACACCGAAGGCCATGGCCAGGATCGGAACAATTGAAATCAGTGAATAAAAGGTCAGGGCCGACGCGCGCAGCTGGCACTTGTCTTCATCAAATCCGCGCAATGAAAGGATCACCACCCTCAGCAGATTCAGAAAAAAGGACTTCACGGGTGAAAGACGCTTCCTCCGGATGCGCCATACAT
>JAQVLL010000035.1 GCA_028704195.1 Smithellaceae bacterium | reverse complement strand
TTTTTAGGGTTGAAGAAACTCATTGGAAAATTTCTTTTCTGGCTGAGGCATTGAAACGTCCGTAAACACATCTTTCATGGATTTCCTCAAATGGAATCCATGAGCGGTGCTGTTGAACCGGAAGGGTGGATTATACACCGGTCGGACCATCTTCACGTTCAGGATTCATGTTTTGCTTTTCTGTCTATTGACGAAAACAGGAGTTTTCATTCTGTAACCATCCATGTTCATGCCCCTTATCAGTCAAAATTCTATTGACACGTCCGTTTATTCTTCATATATTAAAAAAACTTGAATGAAATCAAATGAAAACGTTAGCCAAGGTCAGTGGTGAAAAGGCGGCTGTAAGTTCAATATGAAAAAAAATGTAAAAAAAAGAGAAAGCCACACGCTCATGAAGCCCCGGATGCGCAAGAAGGCGGAACTCCTGCTGAAGGAAAGCGAGGAGCTGTACCATTTGCTGGCCGACCATATGAAAGATCAGGTGTGGCTTTTTGATCTGAACTTAAATATCAAATACATAAGTCCCTCCGTGGAAAAGTTAACCGGATACAGTTTAGACGAACTCAGGAATAATACGCTTAAGAAGCTTATGACGAAAACATATTTTGACAAAGCGATAAAATTCTTTTCTACAGAGATGTCGAAAGTGCTGGCCGAACCTGCCGATTATATTTTAAAGCGATCCCTGGAGCTTGAATTGTGCTGCAGGGATGGCTGCATGATATGGACAGAGAACACCTTTAGCTTTATCCGGGATGAAAACGGGAAGCCCATCTCCATTCTCTGCGAGGGGCGGGATATCACCGATCGCAGGCGGGCGGAGAAGGCGCTCCGGGAGAGCGAGGCGCGTCACAGGCGAAGCGAAGAGCGTTACCGGAACATTCTCGATAATATGGAAGAAGCCTATTACGAGGTTGACCTGAAGGGCAACTTGACGTTTTTCAACACCACGGCAATGACCAATCTCGGTTATTCCAATGATGAGATGATGGGCATGAACTTCCGTAAATACGTGGACAAGGATAACGAGCATAAAGTGTTCGAAGCTTTTCACAGAGTTTTTATAACCGGAGAGTCGTCCAAGGGAGTGGATTGGGAGTTAATCAGTAAAACCGGTGAGAAGAAATCGATAGAGAGTTCCATATCCCTTATGAGGGACGCAAAAGGCAATCCTGTCGGTTTCAGGGGAATTATCCGGGACATCACGGAGCGCAAGCAGGCGGAGGAGGCGCTGCGGGAAAGTGAGATAAAGTTCCGCAGCCTCAACGATACCGCTCAGGATGTCATTCTCACCATCGATATGGAAGGGATCATCACCTACGCCAACCCGGCGGCTGCAGCAATGGCCGGCAGAAATGATCTCGTTGGAAGGGCATTGAAGGATTTCATTTCTCCTGATGTTGTCAATCAGCACCTGGCAATGCTTGATAAACACCGTAGGGGCTTCACCGGGACCATGTCTTATGAATCGAAAATTCCCGATCGGCATAATGTCGGCCTGATTTACTTTGACGTGAAGTCAAGCACTCTTTTCTATCACGGTAAACCGTCTGGAGTGCTGATCATTGCACGGGATTTGACTGAGCGCAAACGGACAGAGGAACAAATCCGGTTGATGGCCATTGTTGATACGCTCACCGGGCTGTTCAACAGGAGAGGTTTTATAACCCTTGCCGAACAGCAGCTGAAAACAGCCTTTCGAACCGAAAAAAAACTGCTGCTTTTTTTTATTGATCTCGACGGACTCAAGTTAATCAATGACACCTATGGTCATGAAGAAGGTGATCGTGTATTGCAGAAGACATCCATGATTCTCCGGCAAACCTTCAGAGAGTCCGATATTATTGGCCGTCTCGGAGGCGATGAATTTGCCATTTTAGTTGTTGATAGCGACGAACTGCAAAAAAACATGATGAAACGTCTGAAAGCAAGGATCAAAGAAGAAAATACCGCTTCAGATATTTCGTATCCAATTTCCATGAGTATCGGTGTTGCAGAATATGATCCATCCAGACCCTGTTTGGTTGAGGAGTTGATGTTTGAGGCGGATCGCTTGATGTATATTCAGAAGAAAAAGAAAAAACAGGCAGGGGAATATCCTGTTTGATCTTTTATTTTTGACGATGTAAAAATCCTATTTACTCAGATTGGTTTACAGTCTCAACATTTACCAGAAATGAAATTCACCTGTTTTTCGATTTCTTCGGGAGATAAGTTGACGAACTCCACACCCGCTTCATAAGACTCATCCCCAAAGATGGCTTTGATCCATTTTACTTTCCCTATGGCAGTTATCTTATTGTAAAGATCTTTGAATGTGAAATCGATTTTGAGGAGAGAATCGACCGGCAAGAAATAATTGACCTGAATTCTCGTGCCCATCACAGAGACATCCATGCTCTGACCCAGTACAACTTTCCCTTTAGAATTTGTATCCCCATCGGAAACGACCGTAATGGTGACCTCGTTATTTTTTTTAAGTCTTTCAATCCTTCTTTTTTCGTCCATAACAATTTGTTCCTGTCGTTTACCCTTTAAAATTGACCTGTTCAACGGCCTGCAGGCAAACCGATTTGCCTAACCCCTTTTGGACTTCCTGACGACCTTTCCCGTTCCTGTAGCAAACAGGTTGGATAATTCCTTTTCCTCAATCCAGTATCTCCGGCCAACTTTCACGGCTTTAAGTTTTCCAGACCGGACATACCCCCTGACGGTAAACTTACCAACCCCGATTTTTTCCACAATACCATCGATGTCATAATACGTCTTTCCTTCGATCTGTATTGTAGCCATAATAAACTCCTTCATTGGTTTTCGATTTCCGGTTTACGGTACTTGTGATCCTGGCAGATCCCTTTGTTTCAACACGGCAGATCATTTACCGGTTCACCATAAGTCCAACAAGGCTTGACATCCAGGCTGACAACCCTTTCATCACCCCTGTGATATTCCACCTCGAGAGCTAGAAAACAGGGATCGTCCTCATCGGCTTCGATACTGAAATCGACCTTGAAAGGTTCATCCGGGTACATCCGACTGATCTTCTTCACCCTGTCGTTAAAGGCGATGTAAGTTTCTTCAGATTGGAACCTCTTGTCCGTTTCTCTTCCATAGCGGGTGCGAAAAGAAGTCATGTCCAGGTATAACTGCATTACCGTCATTCTGACCAATTCGTTACTGCTCTTCACTCCATTTAATCGCCAGATTTCCATGGATCCCCCCTCTGCTCTCTCCGTATTTATTTTGATATTCCCTTTCCGCCTGCGCTAACCTTGTTCTGGCTACTTCCAGGGTGCTTTTCCATTCCCTGATCATTGTCCGGTTGATTTGTGCCAGGTCATTTTCTCTTTTTGTGGGGCAAGGATATCTTCTGTAAAACTGATCTATTGCCTCGTAAACCCTGATGACCTTTTCAATGTACTGGACATTAACTTCCCGATCGCTAATTAAAGACTTCTGAGCTTCTTTGCTGTCTTTAAGCCGAATAAAGAACATAATTACCTCCCGCAGAGTTCATTGAAAATGCCCGTCTTATCGTCTGACGAGTTTGGCTTTTTTCAGGTTTTTTCGAATATTCCGCTCTGGATAAGCGGCAAACTTTTTTTCTCCCTGTACATTTTGTCATATTCTCTTTTGGTTTGGGCGAGTCTTCGCCGCGCCAGGGCAAGATTGTTTTTCCATTCCCTGACCATCCTCCTGTATTCTTCCGCTTTGTCTCTCTCCGCCGGGGTAGGATAGCTTCTATAAAGCTTTTCCATCTTTTGATAGGATTCGATGATCATTTCATTAAACCGGACATTTTCTTCCCGGTCCCTGATTAGAGTTTTACGGATTTCCCGCTTAGCTTCCTTAAAGAACATAGCATCCCCTCCCTTATGCTGAATGGTTCTCTATCTTCCTCTTACTTGACCCGTTATCCTCTTTCATTTATCTGAAAATTGTTAATCAACCTGTATTCATTATATGTTTATTATTTATCAACATTTGTAATATTTAATTATTTTACGAATAAAATGTATCAACAACTATTTATCATATTTACGGCGATATTATATCATTAATATTTATTATTGCAATTATTTTTTTATCTATTCTATATCTATTTTATTATATAAAATACCCTAAAATGTCATAACCAATCACTAAACAAACATGAATTAAACGACTTCGGATAGCCGGGCGACGATGAAAAGGAGGAGTACGGCGAAAGGATAATCTAAACCAACCCAAGCGGTGGAAAATTAACGCTCGTCGTGCGAGACCATGATAAAAATGATTTCTTGACTCGTTAAAATAACGCCGTTATATTAACGGAGTTATTTTTATAAGGGGAAACAATCATGCCTAAAACGCCCATGACTAGAGAGGAAATAGACAACACCAGGGAAAGGATTCTGGATACCGCTCTTGATATTATCATCAAGGAAGGATTTAACAATTTAAGTGTGCGTAAAATCGCCGCCCGATTGGGTGTTACGGCGACAACCATTTACAATTATTACACCAATAAAAATGAAATCAATCTAATGATCAGGATACGCGGGTTCGAGAAGCTCTATGGCCTTCTGATAAAACAAGCGACTCCATACAAGGATATTGAAAACAAAATAAAAGCCATGGTTCACGCTTATGTTGAATTCGGACTGAACAATCCCGGCTACTACGACATCATGTTCAATCTGCACACTCCCAAATATCTCGACTACGTGGGCACGGAAATAGAACCTCTTGCCCATACCGAAAAACAAAATGCATTGAAATGCTTTTCTCTTTTTATTGACACCGTCAGCGTATACCTTCCCAAGAAGGGAAAGAGGAAGAACCATTTCGTTTTATATCAGGTCGTCAAATTCTGGTCTGACCTTCATGGTCTTGTTACGCTGACGAACAGCCACCTGTTCCACGAAGTGCTGGATGATGTGGATTCGTTCATTCAGCAGCGAATTTCGGATATGATCGAAAATATTATAAAAATGAAAGAAGATTTCAATGTTGCATAAAACTTGTTGAAACCAATTCGATGTGATGACAGGGAGGCATTCCATGCAGGCAACAGTACAAAAAAATTCTAAAAATTATACGGACACACTGGCTCATCTTTTTTTGAAATTCTTTGCTTTCAATTTCAACAACCGTCCGTCCCTAAAAAAATACTTGAAAGGTGATGACGGTTGGCTGAATTTCACCTTCGGTATTAAAACGGAAAGCGGCAGCGTAGAGCAGGCAGTATGCTTTAAAAACGGGAACGTCATGGTTTTAAAAAATATCCCTCCCAAAATGGATGCCCAACTGATCTTTGCAGATGAAAACGCCGTCAAGGAAGCGGCCACAAAACCGCCTAACCGGCTGATGCTTGCCCTGATGGAAAACAGAATCGTCATGCACGGCAATCTTGGTTATCTGCAATTAATTAACTTTTACCTTTCGCTTCTTTTAAAGCACATCCATATCGCCAAACTGAAAAAAGAAACAAAAATGGAAAATCGGAAATACGACGCCGGGGCAGCGGCAAAAAACAGCATTGATACCAGAAAACTGCGGCAGATCAGGGCAGCCTCTGTCGATCCGGGCGTCAGGCATTTACCTGAGCCGTATCTTTCGGGATATTCCCTGAATGACTTCCCCAGATTAAAGGATTTTCTGGATATCCACTTAAAGACCCGTGCGGCAATATGCCATGAACGGGCGGAGATCCTGACCGGGTGGTACAGGGAAAATGGATTTGAAACCGATAAAAACGGCAGATCTGCGGTTGCCGAGCTCCGTCAGGCACATGCATTCAAATATCTGATGGAAAACAGAAAACCCATCATCAGGAGGAATGACTTGATTGCGGGAACGAGTACTACAAAAGAAATCGGGGTTATTATCTATCCGGACGCCCATGGCACCATGATCTGGGGTGAACTGCTCACCGCGCCCTACAGGCCACTGAATCCCTATGACGTGACTGACGAAACCGTGGATGTTCTTCACAACAAGGTATTTCCTTTCTGGCTGCATCGCAACTTTCGCCAGTGGGTAAGAGAAAAGAAAGATTATCCACTGTGTCAAAAACTCGATGAGCGATTCGCAGCCTGCTTCTTGTGGAAAACGGTGGCATTGTCTCACACCATTTTAAATTATCCTGAAATATTCAAGATGGGCACCAAAGGCATTATCGCGAAGATTGACAGGGAACTGGGCGAGACGCCAGGGTCTGAAAAACAAAAGCTCGATACACTGCGTGCGATGATAATCAGCCTTGAGGGAATCAATGCCTATGCTGAAAATCTTTCCCTGGAGGCGGCGAGGCTTGCGAAACAGGAAACGGATCCCGGCCGCAAAAATGAATTGATCCATCTGTCCGACATCTGCCGACGCGTTCCGGAGAATCCCTGTGTAACGCTTGATGAAGCCGTCAATGCGATGTGGATCATCTGGGTCGGAGTGCACATGGAAAACACCAACGCCGGATTTTCGCTGGGACGGCTGGATCAATGGCTTCAACCTTTTTTTCTGGCTGACATGGAAAAACGTGCCGGTGAAGAAGAAAAACGGGAATACATAAAGCACGCCATTGAACTGATTGGCTGTTTTTATATGCGCTGCACAGACCACCTGCCTTTAATACCGGACATCGGCAATTACCTGTTCGGTGGCAGCTCCTCCGATCAGGCCATTACCCTTGGCGGCGTGACGCCTGATGGTGAAGACGCGGTCAATGATATGACCTATATTTTTCTGAAAGTCACGGAAATGCTCTCCATCCGGGACCCCAATGTCAATGCCCGTTACAACCGGGGGAAAAACAGCGAAACTTACTTAAAACGGCTTTGCGAGGTGAACTTAAATACCACCGCCACTCCTTCGATCCATAATGACGAGGCTGTTATGGCCTCTCTGGCGGAGTTCAACTATCCGGCCCAACACTTGAGGGACTGGTCGGCGACAGGGTGCGTAGAACCAACTCTTTCAGGCCGCCACATCGGTCACACCAATTGCATGATGTTCAACATGGTGGCAGCCATGGAGATGGCTCTCAATAACGGATGGCATCCTTTGATGCGATGGAATTTGGGACCCCGAACCGGTGATATCGAAGCCGGTGACTTTCAGGACTATGAATCGTTCTTCGACGCATTTGCGGCACAGCTTTGCTTCCTGGCGGACCAGACCTGTGAATACAACAATCTTCTGGGAGAGGCTCATCAGACGATACGCCCCACCCCTTTTATCTCCGCCCTCATAGACGGCCCGATAAAAAGCGGTAGGGACGTTACCAAAGGCGGAGCTCTCTACAATTCATCGGGAACCGCGTGCATCGGTCTTGCCGATATCACCGATTCACTGATGGCCATTAAAAAATTTGTCTTTGAAGACAAGAAAGTCTCTTTCAGAGACCTGCGAAATGCCGTCAACACCAACTTTAAAAATGATCCTGCCCTGTTTGCCTTGATAAAAAACAAGGCCCAACTGTTCGGTTCCGGGAGCCGGGAAGCACTGGCGACAGCAAACAGAGTAGCGAAACTTGCCCATGACTGCTTCGGCAAACACACGAATTACCGGGGTGGCAAATACACGGCAGGATTTTGGTCCATGTCCAATCACGTCGCTTTCGGCACTCTTACCGGAGCGCTTCCTTCGGGAAGGCTCGCGGGCAAAGCATTTACACCGGGCCTGACTCCCGAGCCGCATGCATCCAAAAGCATTTTAGACAACATCCGCGATGTCGCCGCACTGGACCAGAAAAATCTGAACAACAACATTGCCTTCAACGTTAAAGTTGTGCCGGGAGCGAATGAAACGCATCAGAGAATCGTGGAAAACATCTATTCCTATGTGAAGACTTACTGCGACCTCGGCGGAATGCAGATGCAGTTGAATGTCGTATCGTCAAAAACACTCAGAGACGCCATGGAGCATCCGGAAAACTATCAAAATCTCCTGGTCCGCATATCCGGATACAACGCATACTTCGTGACACTCAACAGGGACATGCAGATGGAATTGATCGAAAGAGCGGAGTTTGGCATATAGATATAAAAAATACTTATAAAAGAAGGCGAAATGAAAATCCCGTTTATTCTGGAAATCAAAGGCAACAGCCTCGATGACGGGCCGGGTATACGGTCTGTCGTGTTCTATAAAGGATGCCCTCTGTCCTGCGTGTGGTGCCACAATCCGGAAAGTAAAAAGGCCGTTGCGGAAATATCCTTTGACGCCAAATTGTGCATTGATTGCGGCGTCTGCAGGGAGGTTTGTCCTGAAAAAGCACTTGATCGGAATAATTGTTTTTACATTGACAGAAGGAAATGCACGCTTTGCTATCTGTGCGTTGACTCCTGTCCGTCCGGAGCGTTGGACAGGGTGGGAAAAGCAATGACGGTAAACGACATTATGCAAAAGATCCTCCCGGACAAACCATTTTTCGAAACATCAGGCGGGGGAGTGACCCTGTCCGGAGGTGAGCCTACTCTATTTATGGAATTTACATCCCGACTTCTGCAGTCACTAAAGCAGCATAACATTCACACGCTTCTGGAAACCTGCGGTTACTTTGATATGGACATGTTTATGGACATGCTTTACCCGCATCTTGATGCAATCTATTTTGACATAAAAATCATCGACAGTGTCGCCCATAAAAAATACTGTGGACGGTCCAACGATAAGATACTTGATAATTTCAGCCGGATTACCCGAAAAGCGAAAAAAGACAATAAAGTGCTTTTTCCGCGTATACCGCTTGTTCCTGATATGACCGATACGGAAGCAAACATGAAAGCAATCGCGATGTTTCTGAAAAGCGTGGATGTTACCGAAGCCTCACTGCTGGCCTATAATCCGTTGTGGCATGAAAAAAGCGACAAAATCGGCGTGGATGATCCATATAAAAAAAGCAAAGCCATGACTTCTTTTGGGGATAAACCTGTTCTGGAAAAATGCAAAACCATATTGATGGAGGCCGGAATATCCGAAATCAACAGTTAATGGATGATAAACAGAATGATCGGGAGGACAATGAATGGAAACAGCAGATAAAATCGCCCAGCCGGTTCTGGTGACCGGTGCAACCGGGTTTATCGGAAGAAGAGTCGTTCATAAACTACTGCAAAAAGAAATCGATGTGAAAGTACTGGTCCTTCCTAACGAAGTGATTCCATCGGAATGGGCAGGCAAAGTCAAAACGGTGTGCGGCAGTATATCGGATCCCCGTTCTGTAGAGGAAGCCGCCGCCGGAGCGGAAACGATCATTCACCTGGTGGCGATTGTTACAGACTGGGGAGACGAAAAGAAATACTGGGAGGTTACGGTTCAAGGCAGCCGCCTGATTTTTGAACAGGCGGTGAAAAACCAGGCCCGCGTGGTTCTTGCCTCAAGCATAGCTGTCTACGGTGACTATATTCACTCTCAAGCCTGCCCTGAAGACACCCCCTACGGGAGAACATTGGGTCCCTACAGCAGAACCAAGCAGGCCCAGGAAAAGCTCGCCTGGGAATACTTTAAGAATAAGAGCATGAAGCTTTCCGTAGTTCGTCCGGCAAATGTCTATGGACCGGGTTCCGGCCCGTGGCTACACGACGTCATAGATGTCCTTCAAAGCGGATCTCCCGGTCTTATCTCCGGAGGGGAAATGAATGCGGGGCTTGCTTATGTTGACAATGTGGCCGATGTTCTCATTCTGGCCGGGTCAACCGAAAGGGCCATCGGAAGAGTGTATAATGCCTGTGACGGATTGGACGTTACATGGAAAAAATATTTTACGGATCTCGCCAATATCATTGGAGTGGGAAATCCGAAGAGCCTTCCCGCACCACTGGCAGCAATCGGAGCCTATCTGATGGAAGGGATATATAAACTGTTCGGCATTCAGAAACGTCCGCTCATTACCCGGGAGGCTCTGAATCTGGTCGGTTCGGATAACCGAATTCCCAATGACCGGATTAAAAATGAACTGGGTTACACACCACAGGTGTCCTATGCTGAAGGACTGAAGAGGATCAGAGAGTATATTGATCAAAAAATGAGAAAATGAGGTGAACGATCATGGCTTACTTTTCCGGGAAACTCGCTTTTATTACCGGGGGATCAAGCGGCATTGGTCTGGCAACGGCAAATCTTCTTGCAAAGCAGGGATGCCGTCTTGTCCTTTTCGCCAGGGGGCAGGATTCGCTGGACAAGGCATGCCGGACCATTGAAGCAGGAATAAATAAGGCCTTTCAGCGCGTTCAATCCATCTCCATGGATGTCGCAAATGATCATGATGTGCAGCAAAAAATCAGAACCGCCGTCGAAAAGTTCGGTATCCCTGATCTGTTGATTAACAGCGCCGGCGTCAGTTCCGCAGGCTGTTTTGAAAACCTTTCCTATGACCAGTTTGACCAGTGCATGAAAATCAATGCCTATGGCACGAGAAGCACCGTCAGCGCCATCCTGCCGTATATGAAACAAAAAGGCAGCGGACATATTGTCAATATTTCCTCCATGGCAGGACTGATCGGCATGTTCGGCTACAGCTCGTACTGTACGACAAAATACGCTCTTGTGGGTTTTACCGAGTGCCTGCGCGGTGAATTGAAGCGATATAACATTAAAGTAACTCTTGTCTGCCCTCCGGAAGTGAAAACACCGTTTGTAGAAAAAGAAGCCGCATCGCTTCCTCGTGAAGCACGGGTAGTTAAATCATTTGCGGGTTTACTGACACCTGAAGGGGCGGCCAGGGCGATTGTCCGTGGTGTGAAAAGCGGGAAATATCTCGTTGTGCCGGGCATTATGGCCAAATCCCTGTACTTCTGGCATCGTGTCAGCAACGGTTTTTTGACGCGCATGCCATCGGACCTGATTGTTAAATTGGTGGCCTGGCGGTCGGGAAAATAAAAT
>JAQVLL010000419.1 GCA_028704195.1 Smithellaceae bacterium | reverse complement strand
CGGACGGACGATGGTTCCGCGGGAAAAGAAAAGGAAATGCCGGGTTCCAGGAAATACCGGTTAACTTCGGGAAAAAAGCCGCAAAGGGCAAAGATCGCTTCCTGGGCCCGATAGTATTTCCGCGCGGCGCGCAGTGCCGCGATAAACGCGGCCTGCAGGTCCCGTGCATCCCCGAAACTCCGGACGGCATGGAGCATGAAATCACAGGCACGCAAAAGTGCCAAACGCGTGCTTTCATCCATCCCAGCCTCACCGGCCATTTGGAGATACCGCTGCGCTTCCTGAAGCGGCTCAATATGGACAAGCAGCTCTTTCCGGATTTCGTCAAGCACAAGGGGATTCAGTTTCCTGAGTGCCGCTTCGAATCCTTTGAGAGCAAAAACCAAGGCAGCTATGACTGGTTCCGGACTCATGTTGCCGTATCTCCTTCTCCCAGAATGAGATCAACGGCTTTCATCGCTGACGAAAAACTGATGTCACCGGAACAGCCGTCACCCCTGACCGTGTCGCCGATAAAATAAAGACCCTTAACGGTCGGGCATAGTATATCTGGACGGTTAGGCCTGGACTGCGCCGGGGTCAGAACTGTCCCGTTCATCACGGAAGCAACGGTTTGCCTTTCCTGGACCACCCGACTGAAAAAATCCGGGAAAACCGTCGAAATGGTATTTTTTAATCTTTCTTCCGCCTCCGCCACAATGCTTTTGTCGCCGTCAAAACCTCGGGGCAGCATGATTCCCCAGGTGGAAAGGTATTTCCCCTGAGGAGTGAAGGAATTGTCGGCGCTGGACTGGAAACGCGCCCATACCGGTACATCCACTCCCAGAATTCCGGAGCGAATATCGCTTACCGGACCGTCTGTAATAAAATCAATACTCAGGCCGGCGCTGTTTTCGATTCTTCGCGCGTAACGGACAAGGTCCGCGGACAGCAGCGCATTGTCAATGATGTCAAGGATCAGCGGCAGCCGGGCAGCAAAAATGATCCTTGAGGCGGTGTAGGTTGCCGCGGCTGTTTTCACAGCCTTCACCGCGCCGTTTTCGGTGAGAATCCTTTCGGCTTTCTCATGCAACGCAATCCGCCCATTCTGTTCAACGAATCGTTTCAGGGTGGAAAACAGCCGCATCGATCCACTCCGGGGTTCACCAACACCGACACCTGCCGCGAGCGCCCTTTGCAGAAACTCAATCACCTCTCCTGCGCTGACCTTGTCGGGTTGGGGACACATCACGGTCATGCCCAAAAAAGGCAGAAATGATTCCACTTCAGGATGCTGAAGCGAAGATCTATAGAAATCAAGCAGGGTTCTATCGTACCAGTTCGTAGGATCGGCTTTCCTGATTCTGACAAAAAGGACGAGGAGTGTGAGCCTGGCCCCAAATGACAGCATCGGGGTTTTCAGAAATCCTCTGACGTCTTCAGGTCTTTCCCACAGCCTGCCCTTGAAAATCAGCTTAGCATCTCCGGTCTCGGGCAGAAAATCGATTTCCTCCCCCAGTCTTTTGAATACCTTGTTGGCAATGCCTTTCCCGGCAAGCCGGTGCGAATGCGCTCCGTATTCGCGGATATAGCCACTCTCGTCCCGCCAAGAGTGCGCACGTCCGCCGATCATACCGCTCTCCTCGAGTACGAGCACTTTCCTGCCAGCATGCGCCAGCAGCGCCGCGGCGCTCATTCCGGCATACCCGGCTCCTATTACGACTACATCCGACATAGAACCTCCGAAAAGATATCTCAATGAAAAGGCCGGAAGCCCGGCAGGCTTCCGGCCCGTGATTTTGTTGTCTGCTTCACCCGGAAAGCGAGATAAAGGTTTGCGGCGTCAGTTTATATTTTGGCAAATCCTCTTTCCAGATCGTCAATGATGTCTCCAACGTCTTCAATGCCTACGGCCAGCCGGAAGAGATTGTCGGCAATGCCAAGTTCGTAGCGCTGTTCCCGGGTATAACGGTAATAGGTCACTGTTGCCGGGTGCGTGATCAACGTTTCCACCCCGCCCAGGCTGGGAGCGATATAGATCATTTCAAGAGAATCCATGAATCTTTTTGCCGCGTCCAGATCGCCCTTAATGGTGAAGGTGACAACACCACCGCCACCTTTCATCTGCTCCTTCGCAATCTCATAGTGCGCATGGCTTTTCAGAAACGGATAATAGGCTTTTTCGATCTTCGGATGCTTCTCCAGATATTCGGCAATTTTAAGCGCGTTTTCGTTTTGCGCCTTTACCCGGAGTGGAAAAGTCTTCAGTCCACGCAGCAGCAGGTAACAGCAATGAGCATCGATCACGCCGCCCATGGATTTGTGCAGTTCGCGCACCTTATTAACGAGTTCTTTTTTCCCCAAAAGCACACCAGCCAGAATGTCGTTGTGTCCGCCCAGATACTTGGTGCCGCTGTGAATCACCAGATCGATCCCGTATTCCAGCGGTCTCTGGTTATAAGGTGTAGCGAAAGTGGAATCGATGATCGTGATGACCTTGTGCTTCTCTCCGATCTGCTTGAATTTTACCATGTCAAATACATTGAGATAGGGATTGGTCGGTGATTCGGAAAAAATAAACCGGGTATTCTTTTTGATGGAAGCATCAAACGCTTCGTAATCTCCGAAAGGCACGATGGTGCATTCGATGCCGAAACGCTTAAGGTACGTCCTGCAGAATTCCAGCGTCCTTCCATAGCAGTCGTCGGTAATCACGATGTGATCGCCGGACTGGACCA
>JAQVLL010000418.1 GCA_028704195.1 Smithellaceae bacterium | reverse complement strand
GCCCCCGACCACTGCCGTTGCCGCTGCCACACCGATAATGGCCGGTCCGCTGAAAATCGCGACCATTGGCACACCGAGCTTCCACAAGCCAAAGGACACAAAACCCAGGCCTTTCACCGCCGCGCCATAGGCCAACGCGCCGCCTGCCACGCCGCTTGCTCCCGTTACCGCCACCGTATCCATTTTGTTTTTCATATTCTTTAACCTCCTTTGTTAGTTTGTAGTCATTTCCTCTTTAGCATTTCCCTTTGAATCAGATAAATGCAGAGAATATGCCAAACAAGAAATGTGTGATTATCATGATGCAACTGCTTATAATCATGCGGTTATCTACTGCGGTAAAAAAGTGCACAAAATATAATTGACAAAATAATCTACTGTATATACTAATTGTTGAGTGCCACGACATCGTTAACAGATTTTTGTGCCAGGACATCGTTAACACTCGGTTGTTCAGCGTAGCGTGTATTTAAATTCATCAACCTGGATATTGTCCAGGAAGAGTTTCAGTTTTTGTTCTTTGACATTGATTGTAGCCACCACATATTCGAGTTTGAGTTCCGGCGCGACGGGGAATGTCTCACCGAAGATATTGAGTTTCAAATCGCCACGGATGAGGCGCACCAAATGATATTTGCCGGTTTCCGGTTTCTTCATTTGGTGATTTGGTGCTTTGTCGTCTGCCGGGAAACGCAGTCTTGTATTCATGGCAGCAAGGGCTTTCAGTGGGGTCTTCCCTCCGAGTTTACTGTAGCGATATCTGCTGTTATGGCGTTGTTCAAACGCCAGCGATCCGGCTTTCAGCTCTTCTTGCGATGACATAACGACTTTGCCGAGAAACATCTGCTGGTAACGGTTATTGAAGTTCTCGATCATGCCATTTCTCCAAGGCTCAGACATGGGGATAAACCAGGGCTCAATCTCGTTATGCAAACACAGCCGGATGAGAGGTCCCATGCCACGAGGGTGGGTCGGGCTGCCAAAGAACGACATGGCGTTGTCAATCTGGATGTGGTCCGGTATTCCCATGCGCATCCAGATGGCCCAGAAACCGTCAAGGATCGATTGCCCGGACTTGGACATGGATGGAGAAAGTCCACACCGGACAGTTGCCGTATCAACCACATTGAGGCTGTAGAACCGTACCGGGCCTTTTAGGTAGCAGGGGCCCACAAGATCAGCCTGATGGGTCTGGTTCGGCAGAAGCGATGGCAGCTTGGGATACGCCGTACCCTTGGGTTCATATTTTCCTGTTCGCCGATGGGTTAGATCATTCCTGCTCAGGATCCTGTTGATGGTTCTGATGGATGGCAACGGCCTCACGCCAAGTTCATCCATTTCCCAGCAAATGGCCTGAGCACCGCAGAACAGGTCTTGGTTGTAGAGATTGAGGCGAATCATCTTGACGATTTCCTCAACTTCTGCCGGCGTGTGCAGTGGCGTCGAAAGGGGACGGCGAGACCGATCCTCACACCACGAGGGTTCCTCTCCACTATACCGCTTGATCCACTTGTACAGCCAGACCCTTGACTTGCCGAGTGATGTGCAGATTGATTCAGGACTTTCGCCATTTTTGAATCGCTGCACGGCCAAAATCCGATGCTGCTTGATTTTGTTTCCCATGAACACCTCCAATTTCATTTGGTGTTCACAGAATGACACATGGTGACTATTCAGTTGTCAAAGAACTTTGTTCACGATGTCTTGGCACATTTTTTCGTTAACGATGTCGTGGCACTCAACAATTAAGCAATTGATTGTGAATATCTTCGAAACACAACGATTCATAGCAATCAGCGACGTTATTGATATTGTTTTTATACCAAGAAATAGCGTCCATGGTTGATTCCTTAGTTAAATTGGCGCGTTTTGTAATTGCAGATCTTTAGTCGAATCACTGACTGATTGCGGTGTCCCCACATGAATCCACATGTCGCGGCTTACCACGCCCACGTACCCTTCACCATAAAGGGGCGACTAGGACTAGGGGACGTACGTCAAAATATCAATCCACCTTCTATAATGAGGAACAGCGCCATATTTACACATCCCCGCATCACTTCTTTTCATTCATCCAATTTAAAATCATTTTTATCATCATTTCTTTTTCCACTGGTTTGCTGGCTGCGATCATCCGTGAATGAGCATGAATCAAATCATGCATGAGAAAAACAACGTTTTTTTTCATTTCACAACCTCCCAGTGCCCCGTCTTTTTGCCGCCTGTGCGCTGCAATATACCTTTGCTCTTAAGTTTGCTGGTATTATAGCGTATGCCGATTTCCGTCAATTTTAATTGTTTTGCCATCTCTTTTTGTGTGATCGATGGATTAGCTGCAATCAGTTTCATGACAGCTTTTTCCGTAATGGATAAATCTTTATCGATAGTCTTATCGATAGTCTTATCGATAGCCTTTCCCGCATCCTCATCCGTCGTTTTGTCCGGACTGGAATAAGAGGGCCTGTTAAACGCGGCGATGAAGAGCTGGGCGACTTCGCTGAATTGGACGGTGGGCTCTTCGGCAAGGATGAGCCGCATGCCCCGCCCCCAGGTTTCGACCATCTGAATCCGGCGCAGCAATTCTGCAATTAGGGGATTTCTGCGCTGAGACACATTGCCTTTGCGAATCTTATCAATGGTCAGACCGCCATACAATGTGCCGGGATTGCGAATTTCCACGCGATTCTTGAAAATGGCTATCTGCACATAATCCGGAT
>JAQVLL010000417.1 GCA_028704195.1 Smithellaceae bacterium | reverse complement strand
TAAATCAATATACAAAATTCCCGAATCTGGCGCACTCATATTAAAATTTGATGGTAGTTTTTGCGATGCTTGCAATAAATTTGCTATTAACAAAATAAAAGAAAACTTTCCAAATTTTAAAATTAATAAAAATGTATTATTTATAGGGGAAAATATTCCTGTGAGACTAGAAGCTGATTTTTTTGGAAAGGAAATACTCAGATACAAAGATGATCTGAAGACTTTTTTTAAAGATTATAATGAACCTTTATATTTTTTTTTAAATAAAGACGGAGTTGTTAAATTCATTTTTTTTCCTGACAAGTCATTTCCTGAATATACAGATAAATATCTCATATTTATGAAGGAGGAAATATTGAAACAATAAGAATTGGACCTCCTGTTTTCGTCAATGGGACACCCCCAAATTATTGTAACCATTCGGTCTAGTACATATTGCCCACCTCTTTTTCACCCTTTACCTTTGTTTCTAAAATTAAACAAAGATGAAAGGTCGAAGAACTCTGGCGGATGCCAAAATCCTGATGGAACGCCATCAGATGAGTGGTCTGAATATTCAGGCCTTTTGCACGAAAGAATTAATAAACCCGGCAACCTTTTATTATTGGCGTAAGCGCCTTCGAATGAATGAGAATCCTGAGTCATCCCTTTTGATTCCGGTTAGTATTAACAGAAACGCTCTTTCGGATTCCCCAACAGGCAGCAACATGATTGAATTGAATTACCCCAATGGTGTGCGCCTTACGGTATCCTGTCAGAATGATTTTAGTCTGATTCGAGAATTGATTATGCTTGCCTAAGCAATGTTTTCCCTGACAGGCAATCTTCAATATTATTTATGCACCGGCGCCACCGATATGAGAAAAGGATTTGATAGCTTATCCGGTGTGGTCCGGTCCCAAATGGGGCGGGATCCTCTGAGCGGTGAGGTTTTCATTTTCGTCAACCGCGGGCGGACAACGGTCAAGCTCCTTCATTGGGAGCATGGCGGTTTGGTCGTTTATCATAAGCGTCTCGAGTCCGGCCAGTTCGAACGACCTGTTTATAATGATAAACAGAATGCTTTTCAAATGCGATGGTCCGAACTGGTTATGATGATCGAAGGCGTCTCGATGAAAAACATGGTACAGAACAAACGTTTTGATCTGGATTGGAACAAAAATCAGCCTCCAAGTCGGAGTTCAAGCGGCTCAATCTCAAGTTAGTGTTTATTTCAACTGAAAAGTATACCATTTTTGGTCGAAAAAAACATCAAAAAAAACATCAAATAATGGGCAATATATTTGTCTAATTCGCTGATATTCGGTATCTTTATATCATGAAATCAGCGGAAAAGCAACCCCAAAACGAGACCCCGGAACAGGAGGTTAATCGCCTGAGAAAGGAACTCGACTCACTCAAATCCGTAAACGAAAAGCTTGCCAATGAAAAAGAAAAGCTGACCAGCGAAATCGAAAAACTTGTCAACGAGCTCATCTTCCTTCGCCGCCAAATGTTTGGCCGCAGCAGTGAACGCTTCATTTCTGGCAATCCGGATCAGCTTTCACTAGCCTTCGACGGCCAGGAGGTTCTTGAAGAAGAAAAGGACGCCAAGCCCGAAGAGATGACCATCACCTATACCCGCAAGAAAGAGAACAAAAGCAAACCTGTCCGTGAGGCCATCCCCGCACATCTTCGTCGTGAAGAAGTGGTGATCGAACCGGATAATATTCCTGAAGGTTCCGTTCGTATCGGCGAAGAAATAACCGAAAAGCTCGAATACAAACCCGGAGAGGTTTATGTCAAACGGATCGTACGCCCCAAATATGCAAAGCCCCAGGGTGAAGGCGTCGTGATCGCCGATCTTCCCTCCCAAGTGCTTCCCCGCTCCAACGCCGGAGCATCACTTCTGGCCCAGCTTTTTGTGAGCAAGTATCAGGATCATCTTCCGTTTTACAGGCAACAAGACATTTTCAAACGACAAGACGTGCACCTGTCGGCATCCACGATCAATGACTGGTTCTCCGATACGGTTGATTTTCTAAGGCCGCTTTATGAAACATTGAAACGCCAGGTTCTTTCAACCGATTACATACAAATAGATGAAAGCACGATACCGGTAGTTGACAAGGACAAACCCGGCTCAACACGGAAGGGGTATCACTGGATCGTAAAAAGTCCTGTGCAAAACCAGCTGTTCTTCCATTACCAGAAAGGCAGCCGCGCACAGTACGTGGTCGTGCAGCTGTTGCGCGACTTTCAGGGAGCTGTCCAGAGTGACGGATATGGTGCATACAATATTTATGAGAACAAGAAAGGCGTTATTTTGCTCGGTTGCTTGGCGCACGCCCGAAGGAAGTTCGAAAGTGCGCTCAAGAACGACGCCCAGCGTGCAACCTTTGCGCTGAAAGTCATTCAGGACTTATATGCCATCGAGCGTGAAGCCCAAGAAGCGAATCTTTCGCCTGACCAGACCAAGGATCTCAGGGAAAAGGAATCCTATCCGATTCTGCGCGACTTTGAAAAATGGCTTCTTGAACAAATCGGGCAGGTTCTTCCCAAAAGTCTTATCGGGCAGGCCATCCTTTATACGTACAACATTTATCCACGGCTGGCCCGATATGTTCTTGACGGTAGATACAAGATTGACAACAACGGGGCCGAGAACGGGGTTAGAGCTTTGGCCTTAGGAAGAAAAAACTACTTATTCTGCGGCAACGACCTGGCAGCTGAGCGGAC
>JAQVLL010000416.1 GCA_028704195.1 Smithellaceae bacterium | reverse complement strand
TCTAGAACGTTTGCGACAACCTTGTTACCGGAGGGGTTTAAATGGCCGTCCAGCACCAGAAAATGCCTGTCTTCCAGATACTGCGACATGTCCAGAACCATCAGGTTGCGGATAAACGCCGGCTGATCCGGATCAGCCGTTTTTTTCGCGAGCGCCGTGACAAATGCGTTGGTCTGATTGACGCCGTTCATTTCAAAGACAATCATGGGAACGTCAGCCAGCAGATCTTCATTCTGCTTCAGGACGTGGATGAACAGGTCCAGATCGCCGAGCGGGTGGCTGTCACCGGCAGTGGCGGGCTTGGCTTTCCATCTGTCGAGTTTCTTGTCGATTTTCAGACGCAGATACTTTCCGGGAAAATATGTCTTGGGTTTGCCATGAATGGCGGCATATTTTTTAAATGTTTCGGCTCTCAGGATTTGCGGGCGATTGCCGTTGAGATAATAGAGCCTGTTTTCGTCGTAGTCGTCGTCGCAATACTGGAGAATCAGGCATTTCAGCCCGGATCGGTCGATCTTTCTTAACATCAGCATTTCACGGACGGTTCCATAAGACGGTATGGCCGTGTTCAATGTTTTTAATTTTGTCTTTTGTCCCAGGAGATGGGCAAACGTCTCCTCGTGATTGACACCCCAGCCCACGGTAAACGAATCACCCAGAAAAACAATATCCGGAGCCGCCAGGGCCTCTTCGTCATCGCGCACGCCCAGGGAATTGACTCGATATTCATTGGTGAATTCCACTTCGGAGAATGTAAACGACCCGGGTTTGAGCGTATAGCCGAGCTCAGGAGAATACATTCCACACCCGTCCTGAAAATGCATGATTTTCCGGTCACCCTGTATGTAGAGGTACGTGATGCTGTTTCGAAACCTGCGTGGAAACCGTTTCAGGACGCCGGGGTGATGGACGAGAAAATACATTCCCGCCTCCATCACAGCCAGGATGATCAGAACAATAAAGATGATCAATAAAATGATGTTCATATTTTCAATCCGCGGATGCTCTGGGGATCAGGGGCAGGGGAATCTCCTGGTGAGCGCTTTCGTTAGTTGCCCCGTATATTTTCTTGTAATCAATTTGATACCCGTTCTGCCACCTGGCCAGCAGTTCGTCCGGGTGGATGTTGCCGGAGAGGTTGTTGATCTCCTTCTGAACACGGTTACAGGGGATATTCACAATTCTTGACTTTTTGTATCCAACGCCATAGCGCCTGTCAAACAGTGGTTTGAAGATCTGCAGCTGGTCCTCAAATGAATTGGGAGCGCCAAACGAGAGCAGGGAAGCCATTGCCGTTATTTCCCGTCTGGCAAAAAAGTGGCCGTCAACCGACAAAGGGTAGTTCCAGTCCAGTTTTCCGTCTGCCCATCGCCAGACCATTTTATCGGTGCGGCCCTCCGGCGGCGGGAGAAATTGCGGCAGGGGCTGCGGGGTCTGGAGAACATAGCAGCGGGTGAGGTTCTGCCCCATGCGAAGACTTGGTACATATTCGTCAGGGTCAAACACTGTAATATCATGAAGGGAGACCGGCTCCGTGAACAGGATGTCATCCACCAGAAAAAAAAGCATGTCGCAGGTCATCGAGAAAAGGATTTCCATCAGGTCGTGTTTGAAGGAAAAGGTATTTTCCTGTTGAATGAATCGTATGTTTTGCTTTGAGAAAATCGCCGTTACGTCTTCGTATGCCTGCAGATGTGCCGGGGAAGATGCAAGGTAGAGCACATGGACGGGGATGGACGGCAAGACTTTTTCCTGCATGGTTTTGAGCAGGCCGTGGAGCTGAAGGGCCCTGTCCCTGGAAAAAACAATGCATTCAACACTGCGGGGACTCTCCAGCTTCCCCCAGTGGGCTTTGCATGCCACAAAGGCCTGGAAAGCTTTTTGCTGCCGCTTTTGTTTGGATAGCGGCAGGCCAAATACAGCGGAAAGGTTTGATCTGATCCGGTGCCGCAGCCTTCCCAGAAACTGCGGGCCTGCGGCGTAGAAATCCTTTTCTCCCTGGCACAGCTTCCCTTCCAGCTCGTATTCGGGAAAAAGCAGGGGGCTTGGCATCTCGCCCACGCCTGTCATGGCAGACTGATACACATTAAGTCTCATCCGGTAGGACTGTTGACGCCTTTCCCGGGCGGACTTTTCTTCGGCGTGTTTGGACGAGAGTTCCCTGTATACCACAAGCGGGTCTGGCGTCAGCCACATTTCCCCCAGCGGGCCGATTCTGAGCCAGAGGTCATGATCTTCGCCATCCGGACCCTTATACAGGGCCTCGTTCTGAAGTCCCGAGTATTTTAAGGCGGATCGCCTGATCACAGCCGAAGAGTTGATAAAGTAATCGTCCTCGACAAGTTTTTCATAGGGAACCCGCCCGAAAGGAGCCTTTTTGAAATACATGGGAAGGCTGTCGCGGCGGTAATCCTGATGTTCCCTCATGATGAAGGCATTGCTTCCCAGAAGCACGCAGCGGGGGTGATTTTTCAGAAAGGATGCCTGCCGTTCCAGCTTGTCCGGCAGCCATATGTCGTCATCATCAAGAAACGCGATATAGGGCGCGCACCCCGCCCGGAGCGCCCTGTTGCGTGGTGTTGCCGGTGTTCCCGAATGATCGCCGGGCAGGTAGTGAAAACGGCTGTCTTGTAAAAAAGGCTCAACAACGGCGAAAGTCTTTTCACTTGCGCCATCCTCGGCGATCCAGCACTCCCACTGATCGTAGGTCTGATTCTGGACGCTTTGAA
>JAQVLL010000415.1 GCA_028704195.1 Smithellaceae bacterium | reverse complement strand
TATTTCCGACATGACTTCAACTACAAAACCATAAGAAACATTTTTGTCGGCTCGTAGGAAAATCTCGCGGTCAACACGCTCTTCAAATATAGCGGCAAGTTTTGTGTTAAGATCCTGCAGAGACATCCGGGTTTTGTTCAGGAAAATTTCTTTGTTTTCGTTGATGCTCAAAATCAGTTTTTCTTCTGCGAGATCTACCGTTTTTGACTTGACGCGCGGCAGGTTGACATCGATTCCCATGGAAAGCATCGGTGCGGTCACCATGAAAATGATGAGAAGCACAAGCATGACGTCAACTAGCGGAGTGACGTTGATGTCCGCCATGGATTTATTTTCGGAATGTCTTCTGCGAAATTGCCGCATGATGTTATATCCTGAACAAGCTTATTTACTGATTAGATGGCGTTCGACGATATTCAAGAATTCGTCTGCAAAATTATCCATTTCCTGCACCATCGTTTTGGACTTGTTTAAAAAGTAATTATAGAAAATGACGGCCGGGATGGCCGCGGCAAGGCCTGCCGCCGTTGCAATCAGTGCTTCCGAGATGCCGGGAGCCACGACGGCCAGTGTTGCCGAGCCGCGCGCACCGATCGCTTTGAAGGTTTCCATAATTCCCCAGACCGTGCCGAATAACCCGATGAAGGGACTGGCAGAGCCTGTTGTGGCCAGAAATCCGAGGGAGCTTTCAAGTTTGGTCATTTCCGTGTTGGATGCCCGGTTCAGTGCCCTCTGCACATTATCGATGGAAGAGAGACTGATTTCTTCGGGGCGGGCTGTGTCTTTGGACACCTTGTTCATTTTGCTTAATTCCGCATAACCGACACGAAAAACTTCCGCCGTTGTCGAGTGAGGATATTTTTTGGCTGCCGGAACGACCTCTGAAAGTTTATTGCTGCGCTGATAATCGGAATCAAAATCTTCGTTCTCTTTTCTGATTTTTCGATAATAACGGAATTTCAGAAAAATGATGGTCCAGGAAATGATGGAGAAAATGAGCAGGAGCAGTAAAACAAACTGGACCATAAACCCGGCATCTGCAATCATGCCTAAAAGGGAACCGTGAAAATTACTTCCAATATCTAAAGATCCAATATCTTTCACTTTATTATCTCCGGAAATGGTTTTGAAATTTGGGTTGTAACCTAAAGGAAAAAAAGAGGCTTGTCAATACATCTTTTTGCAAAGGCTAAAGGGCTTCCGGTGGGAAGGGAATCACATCATCAATAGTGGCCGTGCCGGCCAGAATCATGGTCAGGCGGTCGATGCCCATGGCGATGCCGGCGCTGGGTGGGAGGTGTTCCAAGGCGTTCAGAAATTTTTCCGGCATGGGATAGCGGTGCCAGTGTTTGGCGGCCCGTGCCCCCGACGCTTTTTCAAAACGCCTTCTCTGCTCGGCTGCATCGGTCAGTTCGGAGAACCCGTTGGCCAGTTCCAGTCCTCCAATATATAGTTCAAATCTTTCCGCCACCGATGGGTCGCTCTTTTTGATTCTTGCCAGAGCCGCCAGTTCGGCCGGGTAATCATAAAGGAAAGTCGGCCGGCTGATTCCCAGATGGGGTTCAACATATTGAACCAGTATTTCATCAAAATTATCCTGGTTCAGTGTTTCGGACAGACTCACAGGGGAGTATCTGGCAAAGGCGTCTGCCACGGTGATTCTTTCCCAGGGCGCTGTCAGATTGATTTTTTTGTTTTGCCAGATGATGTCCTGATGGTGTCCCACGCTCACGAAAGCGGCAAGAAGCATGGATTCACACTGATCCATCAGATCATGATAATCGAATTGTACAACATACCATTCCAGCATGGTGAATTCCGGCAAATGTTTTCCGCCCCTTTCGTGGGCCCGGAAACATTTGCAGATTTGAAAAATTCTGGGGTAGCCTGCGGCCAGAAGCCGCTTCATGCAGAGTTCGGGGGAGGTCTGTAAAAACGAGTTGCCTGAAGCTATGGCTTCAATATGTTCTTCAGGAGCGGGTCCGGGTATCCGGACAGGTGTTTCGATTTCCAGAAAATCGTGTTCGTTGAAGAAAAGCCGGATGCTTTGGATTAGTCTGGCCCGCATCTGCAGAGCCTGCGATTTGCGAGCCAGATAGAACTGATCATCAAGATGAGATGTGTTCATTTTTATACAGCTTTTCAAAATAATTCAGAGGCAAGGCGCGCTGAAGCGCAACGCAGCATATGGATATTTTGGAAAGCTGCTAGCCTTTGACGCGTGTCAGATATTCTCCCGTTCGTGTGTCAATGCGGATTTTTTCTCCCTCGGAAACAAATGTCGGCACCAGAATGGTCGCTCCCGTTTGAACTTTGACCGGTTTGGTTGCGCCGGATACCGTGTCACCTTTGGCCCAGGGCTCGGCTTCCGTAACAATCAGCTCAACAAAATTGGGCAGGCTGATGCCGATGGGCCGGTCTTCGAACAGCAGGATTTCGACTTCGATATTGTCAGTCATGTAATTGACTGCCTCATCAACCTGTGTTTCCGTCAGATAGACCTGTTCGTAGTTTTCATTGTCCATGAAACAGTATTTGTCACCCTCTTTGTAAAGGTACTGCATTTTCTTTTCACGCAGGTCGGCCGGTTCAAAATTATCCACGGAACGGAAGGTTCTTTCAAACTGGTTGCCGTTGATCATGTTTTTGAGCTTGGTGCGGTATAGAGCCTGTCCCTTGCCGGGTTTTACGAAATTGAATTCGGTAATTACATAGGGATCTCCGTCTATTTTCAGG
>JAQVLL010000414.1 GCA_028704195.1 Smithellaceae bacterium | reverse complement strand
TTATATACCGAGTGCGAACCCTTGTCGTTTATATATTTCATAGGTATTTATTATATAAGAACTGAATAATATTGTCAAGCATTATCGCCTTTCATCCCCCACCTTTCGGAAGGGGACTTCCCGGCGATGAGGTTAAAGGAAGCCGGCAAGCTCTGGGGGAGCCGGAAAAGTTTTTGTAGTGACGGTGGAAAGCTTTTACATTACAAAATCCGGCATGACATTCATTTTTCGTATGTGTTAGAAATCAACAACTCCTGTCTTATGATTGTGAATTTGAATGTTTTATCTGAATCCAGTTGACATACAAATTTTCTCTTCATATACTCCCGCAGCAAAAAAAGATGTCTTGTATTTTATAAGGAGAGAAGTAATAATGAAAGAAAACGTTTACGAATATCTGGCAGGAAACGAGTATCCGGGGCGCGGCATCTGCATCGGGAAAACGCCCGGAGACAGCAAAGTCATGGTTGCCTATTTTATCATGGGCCGCAGTGTCAACAGTCGTAACCGCGTGTTTGATCCCATTGACGGTGGTATCCGCACCATGGCGGCCGATCCTTCCAAAATGACAGACCCGCACCTGATTATTTACAATCCCGTCCTGACGCTGGACAATACGACAATTGTGACCAACGGCGATCAGACCAATACAATTTATGATTTTTTGTCGCGCAATGACTTTCCGGGTTTCGGCTTTGAAGCCGCGCTCAATACCCGCACCTTTGAAGACGACAAACCGAACTGGACGCCCCGCATTTCCGCCGTGGTGGATATGCGAAGCGGCGGATACAAGCTGAATATCCTGAAAAGCGACCACGGCAATGAGAAAAGCTTGCAGCGCTTTACTTTCGATTATCCCGAGCCGCTGGCCGGCGAGGGACACTTTATCAGCACGTACAAGTGCAATGGCAGTCCTATTCCCAGTTTTGCGGGGGAGCCGTTGCTTGCGGACATCGACCAGGAAGACCCCAATGAATACGCGGGTAAATTGTGGGAAGCACTGAACGAGGACAACAAAGTGAGTCTTTTTGTGCGTGCCATCGATCTCGGGACACAGGGCTACGAGGATGTCATTATTAACAAATATAAAACAGTGGAGGGATAATCCATGAATGAAATACAGTTGAAGTACGGCTGCAACCCCAATCAGAAACCGGCCAGAATCTTTATGGCGGACGCCGGTGATTTACCGGTTGTCGTGCTAAACGGCAAGCCGGGCTACATTAACTTTCTGGATGCGTTCAACAGCTGGCAGCTGGTGAAAGAACTGAAAGAGAATACGGGGATGGTGGCCGCGGCTTCCTTCAAGCACGTTTCTCCTGCCGGCGCCGCCCTAGGGTATCCCCTGGATGACGTTTTACGAAGGATGTATCACATTGACTCCGCCGCGAATCTTTCCCCGCTTGCCTGTGCCTATGCGCGCGCCCGGGGCGCCGACCGCATGAGCAGCTTCGGAGACTGGATCGCGCTTTCCGATGTATGTGATGTATCCACAGCGAAAATCATCAAAAATGAAGTTACCGACGGCATCATTGCGCCGGGTTACGAGCCTGAAGCCTTGGAAATCCTGAAAACCAAGAAAAATGGAAACTACAATGTGGTTTCCATCGACCCCGATTATGTGCCTGCTTCCCTGGAGCACAAGCAGGTGTATGGCATTACCTTTGAGCAGGGCCGCAACGACCTGAAGATAAACAGCCACATGCTTGAAAACATGGTCACGGAGAGTAGAAGCCTGACAGATTCGCAGAAGCGCGACCTGGTGCTGGCGCTCATCACCCTGAAGTACACGCAGTCCAACAGCGTTTGCTACGTGCAGGATGGACAGGTTATCGGCGTGGGTGCGGGACAGCAGAGCCGCATCCACTGTACCCGTCTTGCCGGCCAGAAGGCTGACAACTGGCAACTGCGTCACATGCCCAAAGTCCTGGATCTGCCCTTCCGGGATGATGTTTCCAAACCCAATCGGGACAATGCCATCGACGTTTACCTCGGTGACACACCGGAAGACGTGATCGGCGATGATGTCTGGGATGAAACCTTTACTCGTCAGCCCGAACCTTTAGCTACATCTGAAAAGAAGCAATGGCTTGCCAAGGTTACAGGCGTTGCCCTGGGCAGCGACGCCTTCTTCCCCTTCGGGGACAACATTGAGCGCGCCCGTCGCAGCGGTGTTACGGCCATTGTGGAACCCGGCGGTTCCATCCGCGATCAGCAGGTGATCGACACCTGTAACAAATACGGCATTGCCATGGCCTTTTGCGGATTGCGTTTGTTCCACCATTAAAAAAACAGGAGTTTGAAATATAAGGCGATTATTCTGATCTGATGCAGAGCATAAACCCTATGATTGATAAATGGAACACTACCCTGAATGCGAGCTTCCCACATTTGTCAAAAAGGTAAATATTAAGTAAAAAATAGTCGCGGTCGTTTGTGATTTATGAAATTAATCTGATGATAAACTGACTAACAAGAGATATATCATGACGCTAGAGATGCTGATCGTACTGGGTGTGATTGTTCTTGCCGTCGTTCTGTTTGCATCCGAAAAGCTGCCCGTCGACCTCACGGCAATAATCGTTATGGCTATTCTGCTTTTAACGGGAATAGTATCTCCCAAAGAGGGTCTTTCCGGGTTCAGCAATACGGCAACCGTTACCGTGGCGGCAATGTTCATTTTAAGCGGAGATATAAACAAAAGTTGTGTTTAGGAAGATAGGTGGTGTATCCATCGGTTGATTGTTT
>JAQVLL010000413.1 GCA_028704195.1 Smithellaceae bacterium | reverse complement strand
TCCGATCTCCTTAGTTCAGTGTGGGGTCATTCTATTGAGCTAAGAGCCTGGAGGAAAAAAGCCCAAATAAGCGACCGGAGGGAGCAATAAGGGGCTTTTGGTCGACAGGCGATAAAAAAAAATGAAAAACTGTTTTAAAATTTTCAGTTTTCTGGTTTTGCTCCTACTGTCGGGCGTGGCAAGTCTAAATGCTCAAAAACCCAGTCATACAAACTAATTTTACGGCCGATTCTGCGCCCATGGTGTATAGGGACAGGGTGCCCGATTCTCACATCGGCCCCTTCAGTGACCCCAGCGGTAAACGCCTTATCGACAGCGATCATCTTTGGCAGGACATTGATCCGACTATGGCCGTTAACGACGATGGTCCGGCTTATTTGTATTGGGGAAACCCAAGCTTGTGGTACGTCAGATTAAACAAGGATATGATTTCGTACGACCTTAGTACAGACGCTCCGGAGGAACGGGCAGCATTGAGCGGAGGGCCGGGCGGCATTGATTTGAATTGCATAAAAATTACTGATTGAATCAGAATATATTTAGCAGTAATGTTCATTTTTTTTTTAGTTTTGTAAGATCATACTATTTGAAAAACAGAATCGTGGTTGCTGAATTAAATTGTTGCTGTTGAAATAAAAGGAAACACTTTCCTGCCTGAGGATTTTGAAAATGAAAAATATCAAGTTTGAATATAAGATTACCCTGGCCTATCTTTTGGTAGGCAGCTTCTGGATTATATTTTCAGACAAAATACTAAGTTTGTTTGTCGAAGACACTTCTATAACTCTGGCTCAAACTTTCAAGGGCTGGTTTTATGTCACAGTGACGGCTCTGCTCTTTTACTTTTTCATCAAAAAGCATTTAACCAAGTTGCGGGAGGCCGAAAAAATTCTGGCCAATCACAAAAGAATGCTCGAAACCACTGTGAGAGAAAAGACTCACGATCTTGAATTTGCCAACAAGATGCTGAACGCCACCAACCAATTGATAAACAGCAGAAACAAAGAATTAAAAACCAGTCTGGAAAATTTGCGCAAAACTCAACAACAATTGATACAAGCCGAGAAGATGGCTTCTCTGGGTGTTTTAACGGCAGGCGTGGCACATGAAATCAACAATCCTCTCAATTACATTATGGGAGCCTATGTCGGGCTACAGAGGAATTACGAGGCAAATTCCTTTGCCGAAAACCAGGAACAGGTGGCTTTTTTGCTGGACGCCCTAAAAACCGGCATCGAACGTTCTACGTCTATAGTGCAGGGATTGAATAAGTTCAATCACAACAGCGATTCCTACAATGAAGAATGCAATCTTCACGAGATCATCGATAATTGCATCAGAATATTGCAATATCAACTGCGCCCCGGGATCGGCCTGAATAAAGATTATTTCAAAAAAGAACTGCTGATCAAAGGGAATACGGGAGGCTTACATCAGGTCTTTACCAATGTGTTGATCAACGCCATTCAGGCCATTAACGAGCAAGGAAGCATCCATATTGCCACCCGCAAGGCCGGAAAGATGATACAGGTTGAAATCTCCGACACCGGACACGGCATTAGTCCGGAGCATATAAAGAAAATTACCGATCCCTTTTTCACGACTAAGAGTCCGGGTCAGGGCACAGGCCTGGGTCTGTCGATCTCTTATAACATAATTAAACAACACCAAGGCAGTATGGATTTTCAATCAGAATTAGGAAAAGGTACCTCAGTGACTATCTCCCTACCTTTAAAGTAAAAGCCATGAATAATAGGATGAAGATTCTTTACATTGACGACGAAGCAATGAATGTGCAGTTGTTTCAGATTATATTCAAAACACGTTACGAAGTGATAACCGGCAATAGCGGTACAGAAGGTTTAGCCTTACTTGACCAACATCCCGACACACAGTTTGTTATCAGCGATATGAGAATGCCCGGCATGAACGGACTGGACTTTATCCGAGCGGCCAGGGATAAATTTCCCGAAAAGAAATACTACCTGCTCACCGGTTTTGAAATAGGCCCTGAGATTCAGTCAGCCATCGAATCCGGCTTGATTTTGCAGTGTTTTCAAAAGCCCTTTAATTTGAAGCAAATCGAAGAGTGCATAAACAAGTAGATAGTCAAATCAATCAATCAATCAATGATGCCATCAACAGGCAGTTAATAACCATGAAAAAATCCACTTTTTTTAGTGTACTGGTATGTACACTCTATGTTCTTGTTTCGTCTTGTGACGAAAAACCGATGCTCCCTCAGGTGAGTACCGGCGACATTTCCGAAATTACACAAACCAGCGCAATCTGCAACGCAGAGGTCGTTTCCCAAAGAGGGGAACAAGTGTTGGAAAGAGGGATTTGCTGGAGTACTCAGGATAATCCCGGCACAGACGACAACAAATTAAGTGAAGGTGCCGGCCCCGGAACCTTTAGTTGTACCATCACCGGCCTAAATCACAGAACTACCTATTATGTGAGAGCGTATGCCCTCAACAACCTTGGTACCGGCTACGGGGCTCTGAAGACCTTTAAAACCCTGAATGCTGTAATACCGGTAGTGAGCACCGGCGATTTAGGCCTGATAACAACAACCTCAGTAATTTGCGGAGGCGAAGTCTCGTCCGATGGCGGCTATCCCGTCCTGGACAAAGGAATTTGCTGGAGTACGCAACAAACGCCCACTACCGCTGACAGCCTGCGTTCAGCAGCTTCCGGTACAGGCAGTTTTAACACAGAGATTAGTGGACTGATTCCGGGCAGCAGCT
>JAQVLL010000412.1 GCA_028704195.1 Smithellaceae bacterium | reverse complement strand
AATGGTATCACCCGTAATATAATCCGCCGCGCTGGACGCCAGAAACAGAACAGCACCGACAACATCTTCCGGTTCGGCGATCCTCCCCTTGGGGATGGCCTGACAAATCAGCTTTTCGACATCGGGGCTGGACCAAATGGGTTTGCTGAAATCCGTGCGGGTAAATCCGGGAGCAACGGCGTTTACATTGATGCCAAACGGCGCCCATTCGCGAGCCATGCAGCGCGTCAGATGCTTCAGTGCCGCTTTGCTGCAGCCGTAGGCGGCCATTCCCGATTCGGCTTTTTCCGCCCCGACAGTCGTGATGTTGATGATCCTCCCATATTTTTGCTCGATCATCCGCCGCGCCACCAGGCGGCTCAAAAGCCAGACGGCCTTGACATTGGTATTGAAACACTTGTCCCATCCGTCCTCGCGAAGATCGAGGAGTCCGCGCAGGAAACTTCTGGCGGCATTATTCACCAGAATATCAACCCGGCCGAATTCCTTGACGGCGGCATCAACCAGATTTTCCAACTGCTCATGGACCGTAAGATCCGTTGCAATGGACAGGGCCTTGCCTCCCTTGTTGCGAATTTCATCAGCAACGGCATCGATTTCTGCCTGTGTACGGCTGCATAAAACGACATTGGCTCCCGATTCAGCCAGTCCGATAGCGATCACCCGTCCGATTCCCCTGCCGGCGCCTGTAACAATCGCCGTTTTACCCGATAAATCAAAAACATTGGCCATAGCGTTCACCCTCCTGTTTTTTTATAAAGATTGCATGAATATTACGAATTACCTGCCGGAAGTTTGGCAATTTGCATTAATTTATAAGCTTTTCATAAACAGTTTGCAAGCAATGAAACAAGCCCGTCAACCAGTTGTAAAAATGGATTATTTCTTGACATTGGCCGGACTTGTTTTTATATTCGCCTCATCAGCAGGGCTTTTATCAACAAGGTTGTATCATCAAATCACCCGCAAGGAGAAAACATGGCTGCACCATTAGTGATCGCGATGTCCCAGGGAAAAGAAATTGTTTTATTGCCGAACATGGCCAACCGCCATGGATTGATTACCGGCGCAACAGGCACGGGGAAAACCGTAACACTGCAAAAAATGGCTGAATCGTTCTGTTCTATTGGAGTTCCGGTCTTCATGGCTGATGTGAAGGGAGACCTCTCAGGCATCGGGGCGGAAGGTGTTGCTTCCGAAAAATTACTCAAAAGGCTGGAATCCATCGGGATCAAGGATTTTCGGCCGCGCGCCAACACGGCCGTGTTCTGGGATGTTTACGGGGAAAAGGGACACCCGTTGCGTGCGACCGTTTCCGACATGGGTCCGCTGCTGCTGGCAAGGCTGCTCAATCTAAATGAAACCGAATCCGGCGTATTGACGCTGGTCTTTAAAATTGCAGATGACAACGGTCTGCTTCTGCTGGATCTGAAGGACCTGCGGGCAATGATTCAGTTCGTGGGGGACAACGCCAAACAATTCACCACCGAATACGGTAATATTTCCGCGGCCTCCATTGGTGCAATTCAACGCGGACTTTTAACCATCGACGAGCAGGGCGGCGATAAATTTTTCAGCGAGCCGATGCTGGATATCGCAGACCTGATGCAGACAGACGGTGAAGGACGCGGCGTGGTCAATGTCCTGGCCGCCGATAAGCTCTATAACAATCCCAAGCTATATTCCACTTTCCTGCTGTGGATGCTGTCGGAACTTTTTGAACAACTGCCCGAAGTGGGTGACGTAGAAAAACCCAAGTTGGTATTTTTCTTTGATGAGGCACATCTGCTTTTTAATGACGCGCCAGCCGCCCTGCTGGAAAAAATTGAACAGGTGGTGCGGTTGATCCGCTCCAAAGGCGTCGGTGTTTATTTTGTCACACAAAATCCCCTGGATATACCAGAAACCGTTCTGGGCCAATTGGGAAACCGCGTGCAGCATGCCCTGAGAGCCTTCACACCCCGCGACCAGAAAGCGGTCAAGACGGCGGCTGACACCATGCGGCCGAATCCCGCATTCAACACGGCGGACGTCATTACAGAACTGGGCGTCGGTGAAGCGCTGATTTCTTTTCTGGATGAAAAAGGCCGTCCCGCCCAGGTGGAAAGATCTTTTGTTATTGCGCCCGCCTCGAGGCTGGGTGTCTTGAGCGATGAAGAAAGATCATCCGCCATTAAAAAATCCCTCATCTACGGGCATTATGAAAAAACACTGGACCGGGAATCTGCCTACGAAAAGCTGCGCGCTTCCGTGCAAACCGCGCCGACAGCTTCTCAGCCGGTTGAACAGGCACGCACGCAAGAAACGACCACCAAGGTTGGCGGATCAACAGGAGGCGTAATTAGCGATCTTTTATTGGGCCGCACCGGCCCCCGGGGAGGGAAAACAGACGGGCTGATTCAAGCCGCGGCGAAAAGTGTAGCGCGATCCATCGGCTCATCCGTCGGAAGGCAAATCATTCGGGGCATCCTGGGTTCTCTGCTGGGAAAAGGCAAATAAGAATGCTGCGGGATACTTTGTTCTACCGGTGATGGTTTTAATCAAAAGGTAATAACAACTGGATTCGTTTCGAAAAACAAAGGCGACAGGTCTTTTTTTGAAAAGACCTTGCCCGGCAGGCATCCAAATCGATAAAGTAACCGAATTTTTCGCACCAGACATTATCTCTGCAGGTTTTCTGCACTGATACAGGCACAATCCGAGTTGTGACCTTGCGACGATCTGTTTTTTTCATAAAAAAGGCTGAATTTTGC
>JAQVLL010000411.1 GCA_028704195.1 Smithellaceae bacterium | reverse complement strand
TTTTTCATGCATTTTGCCGTAAGGGTTTTAATGTACCTGTCATAGACTTCTTTGTGCGGGGCCTTTGCGGCAAAGCGGACATTTCCACCTGTTTCTTTTTCCTGCTCGAAAAGGACGACCTGGTGCCCCAGTCGAGCGGCCTCGTAAGCGGCCGTGAGACCGCCCGGTCCGGCGCCTACAACCCAGACCCTGCGGCTGACGGCTGCCGGACCGGCCGGGTAAAGAAGTTCCTGTCCGGTCTGCGGGTTGATTGCGCAACGAATCGGAAGCTGCTCCAGCGACAGGCGCTCAATGCATCCCTGGTTGCAGGCGAGACATTCGAGAGTGTCTTCGGGGTGCCCTTCCAGGACATTTCTCAAAAAATCGGGGTCGGCAAGATGCTGGCGTGCCACAGCGATCATGTCCGCATCGCCGCGTGCAATGACTTCATCCATAACATAAGGATCAACATACCGTCCGACGGAAATGACAGGAACATCCGTCACTTCCTTGATTTTACGGGCCAGATACGCCTTGAAGCCGGGAGCGTATTCAACCGGTGCGCTGGGATTCGGAGTATCAATGTTCACTTCGGGGCTGCCATGCGTTCCAAAAGACACATTGATGATGTCCGCACCGGCTCCAACTAGATCGGGGATAATGGTCTGGATGTCGGCAATCGTGTAACCGTTATTGATGCATTCTTCGCCGGATATACGAATGGATACGGGGAAATCATCGCCAACCTGACGGCGTGCTTCCCGAAGACATTCGATCATAAAACGGGACCGCCCGCGGAAGTCGCCGCCGTATTCATCGGTACGCTGGTTGCAGTTGGCGGAAAGAAACTGCATAAGCAGATAACCATGCGCTGCGTGAAGCTCAATGGCATCAAACCCTGCTTCTCTTGCGCGCCTTGCCCCCGTTCCGAAAGCGGCTATGGTTTCCTGAATATCGTCCAGCGTCATTTCGCGGGGCGCTCCTAGAAAACCGAAAAGATAACTGGGAATGGCCGACGGTCCGATGGCCTTGTTCTTCTTTTGCAGCAAATAATTCTCGCGTCCGGTATGATGAAGCTGCAGGGCAATTTTACTGCCCTGAGCATGGACCACATCGGCAAGTTTGCTCAACCCGGTAATAAATTTGTCATCCCAGACGCCGATGCAGCGCGGTGCAGCTGAACCCAGGGGATGCACTTCCGTAATTTCCGTTATGATCAGACCCGCACCGCTTTGCGCGCGCCGCTTCATATAGGCCAGATTTGCCTCGCTGACTGTGCTGTCCGCGTTGCCCAGGGCCGTTCCCATGGCCGGCATGACCAGGCGGTTGGACAGTTCAAGGGAACGGATTTTGATGGGTGATAATAAGTGCTGAAGGGTTTTCATCGGCAATCTCCTTTAACAAAAGAGTTGGTTCGATTAAGGTATCAGGCCTTTGCCGCCGTCCATCAACGAACGACGGCGAAGGAAGAATCTGCAAACAAACGTAAAACAAACACATCCGCGGGATTAATGCAATCCCAGCAAAAATGCTCCGTCAATGACAATTTCGGCGCCTGTTGTATAATTCGAGGCTTCAGACGCCAGGTAAATCGCCGCTCCGGCAATTTCATCCGGTTCCCCGATGCGGCAGGTCGGCAGATGCTGGCACATTTCTTCTTTTTGTTTTTTTGCCTCATCCGGAGGCAGATGCGCCCAATGCGAATTCATCATCTTGGTGCTGATGGGTCCCGGGCAAATGGTATTGACCTGGATATTTTCCCGCGCAAGTTCCATGGCAAATGTGCGCGTAATATGACGAACGCCGGCTTTAGAAATGGAATACACACTGACAAAAGGTTCCGGATTGAAACCATCGATGGACGCAATGTTAATGATTTTCCCGCCGCCCTGTTTCTTCATGACTCTCGCCACAGCCTGGCTCATGAAATAGACACCTTTCAGATTGAGATTCATGATGGTGTCCCAGAGGCGCTCATCGGTTTCGAGCACGGAAGCCATGGCGGGACTGGCGCCGGCATTGTTGACCAGAATGTCAATCCGGCCGAATTTCTCGAGGACCGTGTCCACCACCCGTTGGATTTCTTCAAACTTGCCCAGGTGAGCGGGCACAACCAGGACGTCACAGCCGATACCGGTCATCTCAGAAGCCGTTGCTTCCAGATCCTGAACCTTGCGGCTCGTGATAGCGACTTTGGCGCCGGCTTTCGCAAAACCATAGGCAATAGCCTGACCGATGCCGCGGCTTCCGCCGGTGACTATCGCCACTTTACCTTTTAATGAAAATTGGGAAAGATCAAACATAACAGGGGCTCCTTTGGCTTTATTGTTCACGAATGAAATTTTTAAAAAGAATTTGTAAACCTTCCGGAAAAACCGACCCGGATGCCGGAAGGTTTACCTGACGGCATCCGGGACACGGGAAGTTTATTTTTTTGGGGGCTTGGGAGCCAGTGCTTCACGGTCGCCGCCGCTCATGCCGGCAATATACTTCACCAGCTTCTTGCGGGATTCAATGTCGTACTGTGTTGTGATGGCAATCTGTTCCATGATGGGAGAACCGCCGCCGTGGTAGTTTCCAACGTTGGCAATGCCGCCGGTGGCCGAACACATCGAGTCACCCAGGTAGCGCCAGAATTGCGCCTGATCCTCGGCGGACATCTTCGGGTTGCGCTTGGTGTACTTCAGCAGCTTATCTCCCGTGGCCGGATTGACGAAATCTTTCTCATGCGGGAAGGTTGCCACGACGCCTCCCGCGATGTCGCACAGAATCTCCGCC
>JAQVLL010000410.1 GCA_028704195.1 Smithellaceae bacterium | reverse complement strand
TCGGCAGGGAGGGATTCCTTACGTACGGTCCCGCTGCCCAGATCAATTCTTAAATAACAACCAATCCATCCGTACATATCACTTCACCTCCTCGAATGTTTTTTTGAATTCCACGGCAACGGCCTTTTTACGATCTCTGGCGGAATCGGTTTCTTCGACGTAATCCAGGGCCTTGGTAGGACAGAAGGCCACACATTCGGGTTTCCCGTCGCAAAGATCGCACTTGATAATCCGGCGGCGGGCCGTTTCGAAAACCACGGCGCCGAAAGGACAGGCCAGTGTGCACATCCGACAGCCGATGCACTTCACGTCGTCCCAGGCCACACGGTTCATGTGCGGATCAGCATGCATGGCCCCGGTGGGACAAACCGCGACACAAGGAGCGTCCTCACATTGCTGGCAAGTAGTGGGCATGGAAAAGCCCTCCGTCTCCCATGTCGTCACTTGAATCCGGGAAGTGTGTGGACGGAATTCGCCGTCATGAAATGCAGAACAGGCCAAGGTGCAGTTATGACATCCCGTGCAGCGATCGGGATAAATCATCAACATCTTCGACATAATTTCCTCCTGAAAATTAAAGAACGTTACATTTGGTATTATTCAGATTTCCCGTCTATCGGTCATTATCGCGAAGCAAGCCCTCACTGAAACCGGAGAGCTAATGAAGGGGTTAGGGATGCTTGAAGTGAAGAAGAATATCAGCGGTAGAAAATTGACGTGAAAATGGCCACCCTTTGATGGTTAAGAAACTTAACGCATTAATAGATTCAGTTATCACCCCCTTTGTTAAATCTAAAAGAAGAGCGCTGATCGAGCGTATAATTTTTTAATGCCGCATTGTATCAACCGGATAGAGGGAGTACGTCCGACAGGAGGTTATAATTTATTCCATGCGGCTCATAAAACTGTATCACCCGTTTCATCAAAAGATTTTCAGATGACGATACGGGGTCTATTTGTTAGTTTAATTATATCATTCTCAAGTCCAATATGCAATCGAGGAGGTGTCTTTTTATGAAATATTACGCCAACTTATGTCTTATTTGACACATAAAGATTTCATAAGAACTTCCTAAAGCCCCGGATATGAACGTGAACTGTCACGATGCAACCGCAGCATTTACGGTATCTCCCAAATCCTGGGCTTTGTCATGTTGTACTGACTTGCCCGAAGACTCAGCCTTGTATGCTGTTTCTGTTCGTCGGCTCATCGTTTTGCACTCTGGCTTCCTGATAACAAAACATCTGACAATTTTGGTTTACATACGTCCTTTCAATCCGTAATAAATGCGGCAGAATATTCCCCTTTTTTAAAAAAATGAATAGTGCTAATATGATAGCCAACTGAACGTCATGAACATCGTTAATTAAAACAGGTGGCGTAAGATGAATGATCCATCCAAAGAATATCAAAAATTGATCAAAGAGAATGCATCCTTAAAGCAGAGAATCCGAAAACTGGAAAAATCAGCGGAGAGCGGGAAGACGGGAACGAACACCAGGCAGTCTGATAGAAAATTTGAGGCCATATTCCAATGCAGCCCTGACGTTATTACGATTACCGACTTGACCAGCGGTTTGCTTCTGGATGTAAATGACTCATTTCTGAGCTTAGGAGGATATTCACGCGAAGAAGTCATTGGTTCAACAACGAAAGAGTTAAATATATGGGACAATATGGAGGAGAAGGACCGGATTTTTGATCTGATCAAAACCGGCACCGCTGTTGACAAGGTAGAATTAACATTAGGGCAAAAACTGGCGAATCCAGACAAATGCTTTTTTCTGCCCGTCTGATCGAGGTAGATGGCAGGCAACTTCTCATCGCCGACACACATGACATCACCGATCGCAAGAAGGCGGAGAAGGAACTTATCCGGGTAAACCGCGCGTTGCGTATACTCAGTGACACGAATCATGCACTGATTCACATTATGGATGAAGCGACGTTGTTGAACGAAGTCTGCCGGATTATTGTCGATGTTGGCGGTTATCGTATGGCGTTTGTCGGCTTTGCAGAGCACGATGAAGCAAAGACTATACTCCCGGTAGCCCATGCAGGTTTCGAGTCGGGATACATTGAATCTATCAATGTTACATGGGCCGATAACGAACGTGGTCGTGGTCCGGGTGGTACTGCAATCCGCACGGGAAAGCCATCCATCGCACACAATATTCCGCAGGACCCAGCCTTCGCTCCATGGCGTGAGGCAGCTATTGAGCGCGGCTATAAATCTAACATTGCTTTACCGCTCATCAGTGAAGGTCAGCCTTTTGGAGAACTGTCAATCTATTCCGCGGATACGGATGCATTCGATTCCAGGGAGGTTGAAATTCTGAAAGAACTGGCTGACAATCTGGCCTTTGGTATCGCCTCGCTGCGTAAACGAGTGAAGGGGGAGCAGGCAGAGGTTGCATTGAGGGAAAGCGAAGAACGATACCGTCTAATTGCTGAAAACACAGCAGATACAATCGCCGTATTTGACCTAAGCCTCAATCCTACATATATTAGCCCTTCAGCACTAAATCTGCGTGGCTACACCGCTCGAGAAGCGATGACACAGACGTGGAATGAAATGCTAACCCCCGATTCTCTGGAACGTGCAACCAATATGTTTGCCGATCAAATGGCCTTGGAATCAAGCGGAACCGCCGATCTAGCGCGAACTGCTTTGATTGAGCTTGAGGAGTATTGTAAAGATGGTTCTACTATTTGGGTGGAGCTTGCGACATCATTTCTAAGGGACAACCATTTCAAGCC
>JAQVLL010000409.1 GCA_028704195.1 Smithellaceae bacterium | reverse complement strand
GCTGTTACGTTATCTCTCCTCATGGTGTGTGTATCCTTTCCATTTTTGTGGTCGGTTAACTGTCGCTAAACAATCAACCGATGGATACACCACCTATCTTCCTAAACACAACTTTTGTTTATATCTCAAAAACACTGACAGGAACTGAACTTAAAAGGGCACAGGGGATATGCAATCCCTTAGGCAAGCGGCTTTACACGCTTAAAGAAGCTGCTGAATATCTGGGCCGGTCTGAGTGGGGAATGCGGGAATTGATATGGTCGCAGGTGATCCCCGTAGTAAAACAATGCCGGTGTCGGAAAATGTATCTGGATATAAAAGATCTGGATACTTTTATAGAAAAAAATAAATCGATCTATAATTAAAGGTTGATTAATATGCAACCATATGATATGAATATCCCCATCATGGGGAATCGCCTGAAAGACATCATGCGGAGGGAAAAGGTATCGGCCTACAGGCTCAGCAAGGACCTGGAATTGGACAAAGGACATCTGTCACGATTTCTGAACGGAAAAGCAGAATATTCGGTTAAGAAATTGACAGTCATTGCTGACTACCTTGGCTACGATATCGAGCTTGTTAAGCGGAAACCCTCCAAGAAAGGACGGTGAAATGATGGGATGTATTTACAGGCGAAATAAAATGTATTGGATAAAATATTATCGGCATGGGAAACAATTTGCCGAATCAACCCACACGGACAAACTGGAAATTGCAAGACGGATGTTGAAGTCCAGGGAAGGTGAAATTGCCGACGGGAAAAGACCCGGTATTTGTTTCGACCGGATCAGCTTTGAGGATCTCCTTAAGGACTATGTCACGGATTACAAGATCAACGGCAAGAAAACCGTGAAAAAAGCGGAACGATGTATGACGTTTCTCCTTCAAGAGTTTAAGGGGAGGATGGCAACGGAGATAACGACGGATGCCGTCAAAAAATACGTGGAAAAACGACTGAGTGGTAACGTCAATAATGCTACTGTCAACAGGGAACTTTCTGCCGTGAAACGAGCGTTTAATCTTGCTGCTCGTTGCACACCGCCAAAGGTATCGGCGGTGCCTTATATTCCGATGTTGAAGGAGAACAATGTCCGGAAAGGTTTTATTGAGCATAAAGAGTACTTAGCGCTTCGGGAGGCATTGCCGGAATATCTCAAACCGGTTTTGTCATTCGGCTACTTTAGTGGTTGGCGTAAAACGGAGATCCTCTCACTGAAGTGGAACCAGGTTAACCTTCGGGAAGGAATTGTACGACTGGAACCAGGCGAAACCAAAAACAGCGAAGGGCGAACACTCTATATGGAACCGGAACTCTGGGAGATGCTAAAACAGCTCCATAAAAATCGACGAATGGATTGCCTCTTGGTCTTTAATCTCAACGGCGAGATGTTAAACGATTTCCGTAAATCATGGGAAAGCGCCTGCACCGCTGCCGGCAAACCGGGTTTGCTTTTCCACGACCTAAGACGAAGTGCCATCAGGAACATGGTCAGAGCTGGTATTCCTGAGCGCGTGGCGATGATGATTTCCGGGCACAAAACACGTAGTGTCTTTGATCGTTACAACATCGTAAACCAGGAAGACCTGAAAGAAGCAGCCTTGAAGCGTCAGCAATTTACCGCAAAACAGGTCCAACAGTTACAAAATAGTTACAATCCCTCCAAAAACGAAAAAAAGGGATTGACGTTATATTCGTCAAACCCTTGATTTTACTTGGTACCTGGGGTGGGAATTGAACCCACACAGAGGCAAGCTCCGAGGGATTTTAAGTCCTTTTTTTTGGGCTTTTATGATGTTGTATGATGTAGTTGTAAGCAATATATGTGTTGACTTTATTGTGTTTTTATATTATATGAATCCCCACGGTGTATGATGATGTTGTAAATATTTTGCTTACAATGTGCTTACAACCTAAAACGGGGGACTTATGGAACTTACAAAAAAGATCGTCGAGGGAATGCCAAAACCGAACAGCGGACAGATGTTTGTCTGGGATGAAAAACTGACCGGCTTCGGGCTTCGGATAACTCCGACAAAGAAAACTTATGTTGTCCAGGGGCGCGTGCGCGTCAACGGCAAAAGACAAGAGCGCCGGGTGTCTTTGGGTGAGCATGGGATCATTACTTTACAGGAGGCCCGCAAAAAAGCGATTAAAGAGCTTTCGGCAATGGGTGAAGGGAAAGACCCTGTTTCAGAAAAAAACGTGCAGCAGCCTATTCCTTGACCCTGCGGGATATTGCGGACAAGTATATCCTGGCCAGGAGGAACTTGAAGGAATCATCAAAAGCAGATATCGAGAAACATCTAAATAAAAGTTTTGAGGATTGGTCGAAGCGTCCGGCGGTTGCAATCACACGCGATAAGGTGGCGAAGCGTTTCACGGAACTGACTGATAAAAGCCCTGCGCAGGCGAACCAGGCTTTTCGGATTCTCCGGGCACTTCTGAACTTCGCGCGGGGACAATATCATCATGACGGCAGGTCGATCATTATTGAAAATCCTGTCTCTGTTTTATCAGATACGAAACGATGGAATACCATTAAGGCGCGATCCGGAAGAATCCCTACAAACAAGATCGGCGCTGCATGGAATGTGCTGCAGTCGCACCGCGAGGCACCCGAACAAACTGACATCAGCAGAACCCTGGCCGATGGTGTTGTTTTCCTTCTCCTGACCGGCTGAAGATGGTCCGAAATGGCAAATCTGACCTGGGAGCATATCAATCTTAATGAAAAATGGTGGAGACTGACGGACCCGAAAAACCGCAACCCTGTCACCTTCACTC
>JAQVLL010000034.1 GCA_028704195.1 Smithellaceae bacterium | reverse complement strand
GCGGTCAGCACCTGGAATTCGTCCTTCGATTCCAGGTGCTTCTTGATGGCTCTGCAAAAGAATACTTCATCATCGATAATCAGTACTTTTTTCAAATTCTTCTCCCTGAATTCATCCGTCATGATGATCCGTGCCCGTTTAAGGCAGGTACACACCCGTTCCGATGAAATAGTCCGTTCCCGGGATGGGTTCAACATAACCGAGCTTTTTCTGTTCACCTTTGTCACCGGGCTTCAGCCAGTAGAAATCCACGAATCCCCCGCCGGTCTTTGCCGCGTCGCTCAGTTCGCGAATGACATATTTTCCCTTGGCATCTTTATGATTGTAGAGATTTTTGTCCGGCAGATCTTTTTGAGTTGCATGAGCTATATTCACACAATTAAATTTGTAAACATAAAAATACCCCGTGTTGTCCGCGTAAAAACGCACGGGGCTGATAAATTTCCGGATCAGATCGATTCGCTTTTTTTCTCCCTTCACATCCCTCAGGATTTCACCCAATCCCAGCGCAGTTCCATGCACAATGGTTTTCGCGATTTCTTTATGGCACTCGATGGATTTTTCATCGCCTGCCTGCGCAAAACACGTGGCGGCGGAAAGCATGGTCAGCGTGAATAAAAACGCGGCTGTCAGCAATACGACCGCCCTGATCGTGTGATGAACCCGGATTTTTTTCTTTTCCATACTGGTTACTCCTGTATAATTTTATGATGTAAAAATTTCTCACAAATGGGCGGATTTGTCAATTCGCTGCTGATGTCGAATTGACACAATTAATATTCGTCTTCTTAAAATTAAGTTTCGGACTTTCGGGCTTTCATGTATTCATGTTCACCGGCCAGATGTCCGGTATACTCGCCGAAGGTCCAGGTCAGAGCCGTATCGGTTATGACGGCAAAGATCATATCCTGCGGATTGGGCAAAACGGCCTTGAAGCTCCTCATCACCCGCAGGACCTGCTCGCGTTCCATCGTGTTGACCATCACCACCCGGTATTTCACCTGCACCGAAGAGGTGACCTGCTTTTCTTTCACATCGTCCTGCCACGGCCCACCCGCCGTCGCTCGTTCCAATATGTCTCCCACGCGCAGGGGCATCATGTCTTCCGTAAGGGGAATCACTTCCAGTTCAATCTTTTCCTGATAAGCGTCACAAAACGAAACCCTGCCTTTTTCGATGTCCTCTCTAGACAATCCAAGGGAAAAACAAATGACCTTCTCCATTTTGCAACCCTGCCCTCCTGTTATTCATTCTCACATTGCACCGATTTCATAAACCCATATCTCAGGAATTACCTCGCAAGAGCCATCAACAACCTTCTTTGCCATTTGGTTTTTTGCAGGCTTCAGCCAGCCATGCATTGACGCTTTTGTTTTCCTTCCTGGCAGCGATGGCGATCACCCTGTGCAGCGTTGTACTGACGCGAACCACAGAGTGCGGTTCGGAAGGCTTTTCCGGTTCTTCGTTTCTTGCCGCGCAACCGGCCAGGTAATCATCAACGGCTTTCTCAAAAGCCTGTCTGATTTTTTCCACGGACTCACCCTGGAAATTGATGTCATATTGAATATCTGAAACACAACCGACAAGGCATCCCCGTTCCTCGCTGTATTCTATTTTTGCACAATAGCCTTTATGGGTCATTGGTTTGCTCATGGTTTTTCCTCCGGTCAGTAAACATTCGTTGCAGCGATGCTGTTTTAAAAATCTCCAGGGCAAGGACTGAAAGCATTAGACAGGCAACCCGGTCATAAATCAGGATTTTATGATTTCCGCCAGTGTCTTGATGTCCGCTCCGAAATAGACGTTCGGGCCGATCTTCACGATGGGACGGCGAATAAGGCGCGGCTCTTTCAGCATCAGGTCAATCAGCTCTTTATCCTTGAGCTTTGCCCGATCCAGCCCCAGTGACTTGAAACTCGGTGAACGAAAACTGAACATCTCCGACGCGGGTTGCTTCCGCAACAGGGCGTTGATTTCCTCACGCGTAAAAGGCGCTTTGAAAAAATCCCGCTCGTTGATTTCCACTTTCTTTTGCAAGAGATACTCCCTTGCTTTCCGGCAGGTGCTTCATTTATTCCAACAGAAAAAATCAATTTTCATATAACCTCCTTATCGTCGGAGTACTAACTTATTCTTTATCATTCCAGGCTTTGTCTGTCATTCCTTTTTTATTATCTATGCAATTCAATATATAAACGAATGCTGCCGCTATATCCTCCGCCGGCGCGCGTGCCCTCGTGTGACCTTCAGGTTATCAGGGTAGAGGTGGTGCGGAACGCCGGAGGTGGTTGGTATGGCTCCCCGAGCCATCCGAAACGACTCCCCCTACCCTCTCCGAATGGGGCAAAAGAATGCAACCCCTATTGACAGGCTTCCGTCTAAATAGTAGATTACACAAAATATTTTTAATGTTCACCGGCTTCTAAACCCGATGAGGCGCACGTGAAAAACGAAGACGTTCTGGCAAGAATCCACATGGATGCCGTGCTTTCGAATTTTGAAATCCTGACGAGGGAAGATGCGGACGCGTTGGCGATTGCGCAGGGTTGGGACGGCAGCATCTTTTTCATGGTCGGCCTCAAAGGCCCGAGGGCCACCCTGGAAATGAAGCACGGCGCCGTCAGGGTTGGGCCGGGAAAAACCGGAAAGCCCGACATCGTCCTGTTTTTTCCCAACGCAAGGATCCTCAATAACCTTTTTACCGGCAAGGGTTCGGGGTTTCCGATTCCTTTAAAAGGTCTGCTCAAGGCCAGAGGACTGAAGGTATTCTCAATGCTTGCCAAAAGAATGGAGGCCATTCTGAAAGGCGCCAATCCTCCCCGGGAGATCAAGGCCAGGCTTCTCCTCAACACGGTGGGCAAAGCCATTGCCGCCATCGCCGCGTCTGAGCCCGAGTCTCAAATCATTGCGCGGGGCATTCGCGGGGTTGCTGAGGTCAGGATCAAAAACGACGATTCTGTCAACATCACGTTTAGCGGACAGGACGTAACCGCACGCAATGGCCGAGTACCAGATCCCGATCTCGTCATGGAATTTGCCACGCAGGATCTGTTCCTCAACATTGTGGATGACAAGGTGGATGTGTTCGCGGCTATCTGTCTGGAAGATATCCTGGTGGAGGGTGATCTCCACATGGGTGAGGCCATCAATCTGTTTCTCGACAGAGTGGGTATCTATCTGCAATAGGAGAAAAACATGGCCCATACTTTTACACAATCCAAGGCTTTTTTTCAACGGGCCGCCAGGGTCATTCCCCAGGGCATCTACGGACATTTCAACCCGTCCACAACCATTCCCGGATCCTATCCCTACTTCATTGCCAGGGCCAAGGGTCCCCGTTTCTGGGATGTGGACGACAATGAATACATCGATTATTCCTGCGCCTACGGCCCCATGATCCTCGGCTATGCCCACGACCGGGTTGACGAGGCCTTTGCCGCACAAGCCAGGAAGGGAACCGCAACCATGCCGCCTTCGACCCTGATCATTGACCTGGCCGAAAAGATGGTGGAGGTCAATGACTGCGCCGATTGGGCCGTGTTCGCGAAGAACGGCGCGGATACCACCTCCTGGGCCCTTGTTCTGGCCCGCGGCTACAGGCGGCGAAATAAAATTGTGCTGGCCCGTGGAGGCTACCACGGAACCCAGCCGTGGGCAGGCTCCAACCATACCGGCATCAGTCCCGCCGACAGGGAGAATATCATCATGGTTCCCTGGGGTAGTCTGGATGCCTTCCGGCAGGTGGTGGATGAAAATAAGGGTCAGATCGCCGGAGCGATGCTCACTCCTTATCATCACCCCGTCTTCGAAGAGCAGGTCCTCCCGACTCCCGGATACTGGAAGGGCATGCGCCGGATCTGCGATGAAAATGATGTTGTGCTGATCATTGATGATGTGCGCGCCGGGTGGCGGCTTGATATAAAAGGTTCAGCCCATTATTTCGGATTCAAGCCCGATCTTGCCTGTTACTGCAAGGCCATCGCCAACGGCTATCCCATTTCCGTCCTCGTCGGGACAGACAAAATGCGGATGGTCGCCTCAAAAGCTTTTCAGACCGGCTCCTATTGGAACAATTCGCCGGAGATGGCGGCAGCCCTTGCCTGCATTGACGAAATGCAGAAAATTGATGCCGTGGGAATCTGCAATGCGCGCGGTTTGCAACTCCGCCTCGGTCTCGAAGAACGCGCCGCCGCACACGGCCTTCAGTTCAAAATGTCCGGACCGAATGCCATCCCCTTCATGCATTTCACTAATGAAACGAATTTCAGGCGCGCCCAGCTCTTCTGTAAAGAATGCTCCCTGCACGGAGTATTTTTCTTCTGGCATCACAACATGTTTCTGAGCGCGGCCCATACCGAAGACGATATCGAAAAAACCATCGATGTGGCGGACCGGGCATTCAAGACCGTTAAAGAACACTTCGGGGGGTAGCAGCTGGTGTAATGTTTCAATAAAAGCTTTACACCAATGTCATAACCCTTTCATTTACTCGTATCGAATCCTTCGGCTATGCTCAAGATAAACTCTGTGAGAAATCTTCATGAATTCGGAGTATAAAAAAGATATCTCCCGCTGGTCGATATGACAAGATTATAATGAAGCACCACAATAGAGCGACAATCACCGTCAGGTTTTTTTCCCGAGGATCGACCAGTACAGTTTTACATTGCAGATTGTGAAATATTCAATTTCCTGGATTTTACAGCCTGAGCCTTCCACAAGGCCTGTGTAGTTCCACACGGGATGGAAGACCGCCTCGGTGGTGAGACTGTAGAAAGAAATGGCGAAATACCAGTTCAGCCTCTGCGCAATTCCCTTCCATCCTGTTTTTTCCGGCAGGACGAATTCTCCCACAACAAAATACCCGCCGGGCTTAACGAGTGTTCCAAGGTGGTTTGCAACCTCGACCACCCTTGTCTCGGAAAAGACATTCAGAAAGAAGTTTGAAATAACCATGTCATACTGCCCTGTTTCCCTGATATTGAAAATATCATCATTGATCACAAGGATCTCGTTGGGCGGGTTCTCTTTCGCAATTCGCTTGCGGAATTGATTGATCATGGTTTCCGAAAGGTCGACAGCCGTCACCTGTGCACCGAGTTTGCTCGCTTCAATGGCCTCCGTTCCATGCCCGACCCCAGCAACGAGCACCCTGTCACCCGGTTGAACATGCTTGAGCATCGCGGACTTGCATTTTGGTATCCGTCCCAGACTATACAGTCTCCCGGTTAACTCATATTGAACCCCCACCAGCCAATACCCGTCTTTCATGGAGCGCTCCTTTTAATAATTGCTTCTCTTGGGTGAGAACGCATAACGATCTGCAATATTCTTATATAATGCAAAATTAAATGGAATGGATGGACAAGTCTTCCTGTTCCCGTGGAAAGTATATGAGGCGGCAATCTGTGTGTCAAGAAGCTTTTGGACGAACATAAAATGTCCGACTAAGAAGTCACCTGAAGGAGGTGGCGGATGAGACGGACGCAGATACTGCAATAAGGAATGAGAGAGCAGTCCTGTTTTTTCCATTCCCCACAAACTTGCCATCTTCTTCCTCCCGGTACACTTGCAGGTTGAATGCACCTGTTTTTCACGACATCGCGAGTTTCGGTAAAAACAACGCAATGTTGGGAAATACGATGAGCAGAATCGTTGCCAACATCAAAATCAGTAAAAAAGGCAGTGCGTGACCTATTACTTCCAGATACGGCCTGCGGAAAATAAGCTGAGCGGTGAAAATGTCGCACCCGAACGGTGGAGTGGCCGAACCAATGGCCGCCTGAAGTGTGACGAGAGTTCCCAGTAAAATGGGGTCTACTCCCGAGCCTACAACATAAGGCTGAAACACGGGACTGAGAATGAAGATGGCAACAATAGGGTCTACAAACATGCAGGCGACAAAATAAACGACGACGACAATTGACATGACGCGAAACATGGAAGGTTCGCTGCCGAAAAGAGGGGGCAACAGCGTTGAGGGAATCTGCAAAAATCCAATCAGAAATGAAAAGGCCTGTCCCGTGCCGACCAGAATGAACACAACGCCGGTGATAACACCTGTTTGTAAAAAGGCGTTGATCAAACCGGAACGCGTCAGGCTTCGATAAACGATTGTTTCCAGAATAATCGCATACAGCACCGCGACAGCCGCAGCTTCGTTAGGACTCAATATTCCGGCATAGATCCCGCCTACGATGATGATGGGGAAACCCATGACGGGAAATCCATCGCGAATAGCCCGACAACGTTCAGACCAGCTTGCTTTTGGTAGCAGAGGAATTTTTTTGATTTTAGAATAGATGTAACAATAAACAGAGAACATGACCAGAATCATTATTCCAGGCAAAACACCGGCGAGGAAAAGCATGCCGATGGAGGTGTTGGTGGCGACGCCATAAACGATGAATCCGATACTCGGTGGAATAAGAAATGCGATGTCGCTGGCATTAATTATCAGGCCTAGCGTAAATGAACTTTTGTAGCCGGCCTCCAGCAGCATGGGGCGCATGGTGCCCCCGACTGCTGCGACGGTTGCCTGTGTAGAACCGGAGACGGCACCGAACAATGTGCATCCTGAGCTTGTTGTAATAGCGAGACCACCGGGAAGATGGCCGACGAAGACTTTAAGCATGCGAATCAGGCGCTCGGCAGATTCACCCGAAGAAATGATGCTCGCCGATAAAATGAACATCGGCACGCAGACGAGCGCAGGTTGTGACACACCGGAAATGATCTGCTGCACCATGGCGATAATCATCGACTCCGTCATGTCGGGCATGTAAATCAGGAGATATAGGATCAAAGATCCCAATAATGTTACCATGAAAGGAAATCCGAAAAGCAGCATACCGGCCAATGAAATACCGAATAATTTCATTCCCGTCCCCCTTTAATATCTTCATATTCACTTTTCTGATCGGGAGAGAGCCACGGATCCGGTTCGATGAGATTCTTGACGATTGTGCGCAGATACTGAATACATGCCAGGCAAAACCCCACCGGAATGATTATATAGAATATCCAGCGGTGAACGCGCAATGCAGGAGTCATGTGTCCCATGGCTATGGCGTTTTGAAGATATTCCCATGACGCCCAAGCCATAATGGCCATGATAATAGCGCTGACCAGCGAGATGATGATAATAAAAATTTTTTCCATCGCCGGTGGCATGGCATCCAGAAATGCACCCATGCGGATGTGACGCGCCCTGCGCACACCATAACTCAAGCCGGTAAAGGTAATCAATATGACTAAAAAAGTGGAAACTTCTTCGGCAAAGTATATGCTTTGAAAAAAAGTACGTGCGAAAACATTGGCAATTAGCAAAATGGCCAACGCTGCAACACAAAAAACCATCAGGAAAACTTCGACTGCGTTGACTCCCCTGCCCAGAACCCTGTTAAGCTTTTGAATAAAACGGATGGCTGGTGATGATTCGTCTTGAGAGATCATGATCCTTACTTTAAATGAAGTCAGCGGTCAATTGCCTTTGACTGATTAAATACGAATAAACATATTTCAGGGAATGCCGAGAGCTTTTTTTGCGCCGGCGATGTCTTTGAGCAGTGCGGCAAGAATTTCACGTGATCCCGTACCCCCGATTTTTGTATAAGTGGGATAAATTTTTTGGGCTTCGGCCGCAAAAACAGCGGCCGTTTTTTCATTGACGGCGTGAAATTTAAGCGAAGGTTTGACCTTTTGCATTTTTTTCATATCTGCTTCGTTCCGTTTTTCAATCCAGCGACCGGCGGGAATAATGGCGTCAACCCAATATTTGCGCATTTCCCGCTGAACGTTTTTGGGCAATTTGTCGAAAAATCTCTTGTTGACGGTGGGAATGCCGATGAAAGGTTCGTTTTTGAGTTGAATAAAATAGTCCTGAACCTCATAGAATTTCATGCTGTAGGCGGCAAACATGGGATTAACCTGTGCGTCGATCAGGCCCATCTGCAATCCGCTGTATACTTCTCCATATGTCATAGGCGTTGGGCTGGCTCCGTAAGCTCTGTAATTTTCCACCAGCATCTTTGAAGACATCAGCCTAAGCCGCACTCCCTTCATATCATCAGGCGTTTGGATCTCTTTTCTGGAACTTATCCACTGCCATCCTTCAAACATGATGGCGAGTGGAACAAGGCCTCTTTTGCGAAAAGCCTTCTCCAGAAGAGGCATGAACTCGCCGTTTCGGGCCATCCAGTCCAGCACCTCCGGAGCTCTTTCATAAGGAAAAATGTAGTTGAGTGCGAGGGCCTGTGCCTGGGGGACAAAAGAGCTAATCCACGCGTGATCGGAAAATACAAATTGCACAATGCCCATCTGGGCTAGTTCATTGATATCGCCTGTCGCACCGAGAGTACCGTATGGATATACGTCAATCTGAATTCTTCCCCCTGACCAGTTTTTCATGTGACTGGAAAAATTCCGGCCCCAGACAGTCATGAAATCGCCTTCTATTTCTTCAGAAGCCAGTTTTGCCTTGATGACCTTTCCCTTGTACTGTTCGGCATTGGCAGGTTCAAAGGCAAAAAACAGAAAAAAAGCAATAAGAAGAACGATTCTTCTTTTCATGAATCCTTTCCTTTCGTATCGTCGTTTCGGAAGTTTGAAAGTTTTTGTTTTGAAACTATAGGGAAAACAGCCTGAGGAGTCAATAAAATTATTCCCTTACCGTTCGGTCTGATCATTCTTGATGTGTATCATTGTTATTGACAGCCTCCCCGACCTGAAGGAAGGGGATTCACAAAACAGCTAGGCTGCTTTGAGGGTTCCTGCTTCACCGGGCGACCTGACTGCACCAGTCTCTCCACAAGCTAACCGTGCGTGCCCCGCCCTTAAATATTCATCTAATACATTCCCCGCCGCGGTGATGTCCGCATCACCGGAATAGCCGCAGGCCACACAGACGAAATCCGACTGGGTAATACGGTTCTCCTTTTTACTCTTTCGAGAACTCTGAAAACAACAGCTGTACTCTAACTTAAGATGCATTAAAATTGTAGATGGCACCCGAAGATTCCCGCCCGTTCGTGCCCCTCAGTTAGGTGTAAAAAAACCTGAAAAAAATATTGACAAAATGCACAAGTAACGTTACAAGAAATAAACAATTCCGTTACTTGTAACAAACAAAATAGATGAAAAAACAGTCAGATAGAATAAAAATTTGGCGGGAGAAACAAAAAGCCGAAGGCAAGAGCTCAATAACGGTCTTATTATCCCTTGAGGCTAGGACAATCCTTACCGAGGAAAAGGAAAAGACCGGTGAGAGCTATTCCGTCATTGTAGAAAGAGCTCTTCGGGCTCAGAATAAAAAGAGCTATAGGCTACCCACCCAAAAACAATCCAGGCAAGACAAAATCCTGGCGAATGTATCCACAGGTTATCAACAACCTGTCATTCCTGTCCCCATTAAAGAAAATGCGGGAAAACCCAAGCCATTGATCGATGATCTGGTCCACTATCCCAGCGTCAAGGATATCGAGTTGGAGCAGGCACTGAAAAAGATGAGGGGGGGTTCCGATACCAATCTCAAAAAAGGACTCTTTAACAAACTGTTTCGCATCTCCCGGGGATCAAAAAGTCGCAGGAAAAAATGGTTTCAATAGGAACCTTACAAATTCGATTATATTGATTTACTCCTGATTTTCCGACCTGTAACAGAAGCGTGCGGTGCGCAAGATTCCCCGTCTGTTAAGTCTGTCCTGCTGCACGGAAAGCCTCCAAATCTGCAGGCATGCCAGACTATTCCCCGTAGAATTTTTTACCGCTTTGCACAATGTCCTTAAGAACCTGAGGGGGGGCAAAACGATTCCCGTATTTTTTTTCCAGGGATTCCAGCGTGGCCTTGACCAAAGAAGCACCGATACGATCGATATAACGGAACGGCCCTCCCTCAAAGGGCGGAAACCCCAAACCGAAAACAGCGCCGATATCCCCGTCATGCGGGCAGGAAATAATCCCTTCCTGCAAACAAATCAATGCTTCATTAATCATCATCATACTTACCCGCTGCTGAATCGATTTTGCATCAAATTTTTTGCGGGGCGCTCCGCCCAGCAGGGCATACACTTCTTCATTGGGTATCTTCCGCCCTTTTTTCTTTTTTCCATCATAGCGGTAAAACCCTTTTTTGTTTTTCTTTCCCTTGTACCCTTTTGCAATCAGTTTCGGAAAAGCATCGGAGGACTGCATGCCCCTTGCCGCAAACATCTTTCCCAATCCCATGGCGACGTGCGCGCCTACATCAATCCCCACCTCGTCAATGAGGGTGATTGGACCAACAGGATAACCGAACTGCCGCATTGCCTTATCAACGGCGACGGAGTCGACCCCTTCCTCCACAAGAAGAACGGCTTCATTCAACAGCGGCGCCAAAATCCGTGTCGTGTAAAAACCGGGACCGTCCTTAACAACAATGCAGGTTTTGCCCTGGGCAATTCCCATGTCAAGGGCAGTGGCCGTTACCCATGGCGCCGTTTTATCGGTCGTAATGATTTCCAAAAGAGGCATTTTTGGAACAGGTGAAAAGTAGTGCATCCCGATGACATTCTCCGGCCTTTTGCATCCCTCGGCAATATCATGAATGGGAATGGCCGAGGTATTGGAAGCGAAAATGGTGCGTTCGTCCGTCGCGGCTTCCACATCGGCAAGGACGTGCTTTTTAACGTCGAGATCCTCAAACACAGCCTCAACAACAAGATCCGTATTTTTAAACAGGGAATAGTCGTCGCAGGGAACAAGCTTACCGTACTGTACCTGCCGGTCAAACTCGAGAATAGCGCCCGATTTGGCTTTCTTTTCCAATCCTTTCCATATCTCCTTCATCCCCCGGGCGGCGTCCTCAAGTTTAACATCCTTCATTAATATGGTATCGCAAATTGCCGTGGAGACGGAGGCAATCCCATGCCCCATCAATCCTGTTCCGATGACGGCCATTTTCCCCACTTTCCGGGCAAGGTCTTTCTGTGGATTTTTTTTCAGATCGGTCATGCCGAAAAAAAGGCTCATGAGAGCTTTGGACTGGGCAGTTGTTACCAGAGTGCCGAAAAGTTCGATTTCTTTTTTCAGCCCCGCGGCCTTTCCGTGCTTCTGTCCACGCTCCACTGCTTCAATGATGGCATACGGTGCGGGATAACAGCCGTAAGTCTGGCGGGTAACCATTTTTCTGGCCTGTGAAAACACTATTGCTCTCCCAACGGGATTGGATTCCATAAGGAAGGAAACAAATGAA
>JAQVLL010000408.1 GCA_028704195.1 Smithellaceae bacterium | reverse complement strand
ACCTCGGTACCCGTTGACCGTCATGGTCAGATGCTGATTAAATTCCGGGGCCCGAACAGGAGCTATGAATATATATCGGCAGCGGATATAATGTCCGGTGATGTCGCCTCCGGGAAGCTGGCGGACCGAATTGTTTTCGTCGGCACCTCGGCAGCAGGACTTAATGATTTATTAACCTCGCCCCTTGATCCAATATTTCCGGGAGTCGAGGTGCATGCCACGGTTGTTGATAATCTGCTGACCGGTGATTTCATCTCCGTGCCCAACTGGTCCAGCGGTCTGGTTTTGTTTCTTGTGCTTGGCCTGGGTTTGTTATTGAGCCTGTTTATTGCATTCAGAAGTGCCGCCACCGGTTTCATCGTTATGCTGCTTTCCATTGCCGGCTTATACCTGGCCACACAGCAGACTTTTTTTCGTCTGGGATTGTTTGTCGGGGCGGCATTCCCGATTGCCTCTACAATATGCAATTACATCTTTCTAACCGTTATCAAATACCGGATGGAAGAAAAGAACATGCTTTCTGGCTTGCGCGAACTCCTCCTTACCCAGGACATAACCATTGAAAGCATGGCCAACCTGGCCGAATACCGGGACGAGGAAACCGGCGGCCATATCAAGCGCACAAGGATGTACGTTAGACTGCTGGCCGATCATATTAAGGATCAGGACGTGTACAAAGAATTTCTCAGTGACGGTAACATTGAAATGCTCGATAAATCGGCCCCCCTGCATGATATCGGCAAGGTAGCCATCCCTGATAAAATCCTGCTCAAGCCGGGCCGGTTGAATGAGGAAGAGTTTGAAATCATGAAGACCCACTCGACTATCGGTCGCGATGTCATCGAATCCTCCGCCCACAAACTGGGCAAAAAATCATTTTTGACCATTGCTTCAGAAATGGCCTACACACACCATGAGAAATGGGACGGTTCAGGATATCCGCAGGGACTCAAAGGGAAGGCCATCCCGATCAGCGGCAGAATTATGGCATTGGCTGATGTCTATGACGCCCTGATTAGCAAGAGAGTTTACAAGCAACCCTCTACACATACCGTGGCCGTGGACATCATCAAAAAAAGCCGAGGGACTCACTTTGATCCGGATATCGTGGATGCATTTATAAAAATTCACGAACAGTTCAGAAATATCGCTCGAGAATTTGCAGACTCCCAGGAAGAACGGGAAGCCCTTGATAAAGATAGGCCCTAGCCTCATCGTTAAAAACGCCGTTGTTTTTTCTGGCGAAAGAATAGTGCCTGCACAGTAACAGGAAATAGGATTCTGTCGCAGATTATTACGCTTTTTCACACCCTGCCGTACTTGTCTTCCAGCCTTTCAATATCGTCTTCGCCGAAATACGTGCCGGTTTGCACTTCAATGATGACGAGATCGCTTGTGGAGTTGTTTTCCAGGCGATGCGTCGCTCCCTGCGGGATGTCTATCGCCAGTCCGCCCGAAAGAGGGAAAACCCTGCCGTCGATGGTGGCCTCCCCCTTGCCGGCTACCGCATACCAGTGTTCCGAACGTCTGCTGTGACGCTGCAGGCTGAGACTGCCGCCCGGCGAAACGACAATTCTTTTGACTTTATGATCCGGTTCATCCGATAGAACCTGGTAGTAACCCCAGGGACGGATATTCTTTGTTTCCATCAATGACCATCCGTAAATATTTTAAAGAACATACCATATAATCCTTTAAATAAAAAGGAACGCCGTTGTGTGCTGTGTGCTGTTTCTAAACATTTTCCGGCCTCGCTTTCGCGGCGGTGATGTGATAAATGGCAATTACGGATTATGGACATCAAATATTCACTCAAACGCAGCAAAAAAAGAAAGAAAACCATTTCTCTGCAAATTGGCAGTCATTCCGATATCACGGTTTACGCACCGTATTTTACACCGGTTGCGGAAATCAGCCGCTTTGTTGAAGAAAAGCGAAACTGGATTGAACGAACCCTGCGCAACCAGTCCCGGCAGATGTCTGTGCTCAAGGAAAAAACTTACGAAACCGGGGAAGAATTTTATTACCTGGGCCGGCCGTATCCCCTGAAAGCCGGTTTTGACCCCCTGGAAAATACGGGCGTTTTGTTCCGGTTAGACCGGTTTATGCTCAACTGCCCCGACAACGGGGAGATGAAAAAATATTATTTTACTTTATGGTATCAGAAAAAAGCAAAAGAGCATATTCCTGCGCGGGTGGCGCATTTCAGCAGGGAACTGAACCTTTGGCCGCGTGGTGTCCGGATTACATCGGCCCGGAGCCGCTGGGGATCATGTTCCCAAGACAATTCGCTGGCTTTCAGTTTCCGGCTGATCATGGCACCGCCGCAAGTCATCGATTATGTGGTTGTGCATGAATTGATGCACATGCGCCAGAAAAATCATTCTTCAAAATTCTGGCGGTTAGTGATAGAAGCAATGCCGGATTTCACGGAACATCGCCGCTGGCTTCGCAAGCATCAGGAGATGCTTAAATTTTAACCCGTGGGAAAGGGACTCACAAACGTTATTTTATGGATATTAAAGAAACCATTGATCTGACACACCGGGAGCTTCTGGCGGATCATTTTCATCAATTAAATCTCAGCATATCGGACTATACCTTTGCCAATGTCTATCTGTTTCGCAATGTTCACCGATACGAAATTCTGAAAAAGGACTGCGGGGTTTTTATTTCCGCCTATAACCGGCAGGGACAAAACTATATTATGCCGCTTGCCGATCTTCGCCTGTGCAGTCCGGACCAGCTCAAAGGCCTTCTCGACTCTGGAAACTTCTTTTTTCCTTTTCCCGAAGA
>JAQVLL010000407.1 GCA_028704195.1 Smithellaceae bacterium | reverse complement strand
ACGAAATTGACACCGCCGTTTCGACGGAAGGTACCCTGGAAGACACGATGATGCTCAACCTGCATTTGCGAACCGCACAGCGCGTCCTCTATCAATTGCAAATCTTCAAGGTCATTTCTCCGGGCGCTTTGTATGAACGCATCAATGCCATTCCCTGGGAAACCCTTCTGCATGACTCCGGCCCCAACGCTTATGTCTGCGTGACATCCGTTGTCGATAATCCCCTGGTGACCGATTCGCGGTTTGCCAACCTCAAGGCCAAGGACGCAATTGTCGATCGAATCCGGGACAAATGCGGCAGCCGGCCCGACTCTGGACCGGAAAAAGACAAGGCCGTCGTTCACGTTTACTGGCGCAATGATCAGGCAATGGTTTACATCGACACCACCGGCGATCGCCTGTCGCTCAGGGGTTATCGTAAAATTCCGCTGGCAGCTCCGATGCAGGAAACCCTGGCCGCTTCCCTGATTCTGGCCACAGGATGGCAGGGCAGGACGCCCTTTGTCAACCCGATGTGCGGAAGCGGCACACTGGCCATCGAAGCGGCACTCATCGCTCTCCATCGTGCGTCGGGACTTGGGCGCAACAATTACGGGTTCATGTACATTAAAGATTTCCCCTATGAACTCTGGCAGGAATTTCGCAAAAAAGCCCGCTACAAAGCCTCAAAACAATTACAGTCAAAGATTATCGCCACGGATATTGATGCGGCAGCCGTGCATGCGGCAGGTCTTAATGCCAAGACAGCAGGTGTGGACCACTTGATTGAATTTATAACCTGCCCGTTTGAAAAAACACCGATACCGGGGGGAGGAGGCATCATCATGATGAACCCCCCTTATGGCGAACGCATGGAGCCTTTAAAAATACAAAAACAGCAGGCGGCACACAGGAAAGAAATTGCCCCGGGGCAAAAAGTTATCATCCGTAAAGCTGCCGAACAAGTTCACCAAAGCGCCTCTCCCTCAGCTTTGCAACGATTGGAATTGCTTTACGAGGGATGCGGCGACTGGTTCAAAAGCATCAACCGGGGCTACCGCGGCTATGTGTTTACCGGCAATCTGGAAATGATCAAAAAGGTGGGGCTACGCACAAAACGAAGGATACCCTTTTACAATGGTGAAATCGAGTGCCGTTTGCTTGAATACGAACTCTACGCCGGGAGCAAAAAACACCCGGCCCCGGAGGGCTAGTCCGATCTCCCTCCCGTGCATGGCTAGAGGGATTTCTTTTTCGCCTCTTTCTTTCGGGCCTTGGCCATTGCCTTCAGCATTTTCTTATCCGGAACTTCCACATCAACAGCCGGTTTGGAAGGCAGCACCGGCACAGAGGTTTCCTCTGGCGCAACGGCAACAGCTTCCTGTTTTTGTTGATTGTCCGGCGGTGGGGAGGAATCCCGTTTGGCGCGGCGGAGGCGCACTTTCGCGATTATGGCCTCGGCCAGCATTCTGCCAAACTGGCCGATAAACCCGGCAACCAAAACCAGAACCACCCATTTGAAAACCGACCACGTGCTGATGTACTCGAGAATATCCGCCATGTTTCAATCCCCGTTCTTTGAACAGATCGCAAAGCCGCGTTTTTAATTTATACAGGAAAAACATCCCTGATGACAAGGGCTATTATCCATGGGAAGAGAAGTTGAATACCGATGCTGCCCGACAAGTGTTAATTCTCCGTAGCGTGCCGCGAGGTAGTTGATTTCAATGGCGGGTCATGCTACAAAAGACCGGCACTCTCCCTGAATATCCCTGCAAAGGAGCCCAGGTATTATGAAAATTATCCGTTTTGCCTCCACCGGTAAAGAAGTGTTCTATGGAGTCTTTTCTCCAGAACGGCCTGATTGCGCGAAAATCATTGAAGGGAATATTCTGGAGGATTACAAGATCACCTCCCGGGAAGAGAAGATCAGCCAATGGCTTCCACCCATCATACCTGTGAATATTCTTGCGCTGGGCATCAATTATAAAAAACACGGCGATGAAACCGTCATGTCCTGTCCGGATCAGCCGATCCTGTTTATCAAAGCAACTAGCAGCGTCACCGGACACAACCATCCTGTTGTACTGCCTGCAATAGGACCGGATATGGTTGATTACGAAGCGGAACTGGCGGTTGTGATCGGCAAGTCTGCAAAAAACATAGAGCCCGCCCGGGCTATGGATCACATTTTCGGTTATACCTGCGCCAATGATGTCAGCGCACGGGACTGGCAATTTGATAAACAGAAGGGGCAATGGGCCCGGGGAAAGAGCTTTGACACATTCTGCCCGCTGGGCCCCTGGATTGTCACCAAAGACGAGATTGGCAATCCGGATGATCTGGCGATCAGTGCCATTCTCAATGGACGGACTGTTCAGGATGCCAGAACATCGGAAATGATTTTCAACATCCAGACCATTGTCAGCAATCTGAGTTGCGCGATGACCTTGCTTCCGGGCACCGTTATTTTAACGGGCACACCGGAAGGCGTCGGATTCACACGACAGCCGCCGTTGTTTCTTCACACAGGGGATGTCATCAGCGTTGAGATTGAAAACATTGGAACCCTGACCAATAACATTATCAAAGAAATATGATCATCATAACCACAAAGCTTGTTCCGCGAAAGAAAATTGACGCGATCAATCTGTTTGGGATTTTGCTTGTTCCCAAAGGCCTGAAAATCAATCGCCGCACCGTGATTCATGAGGCCATCCATACCGCGCAAATGAAGGAAATGATCTATATTTTCTTTTATTTATGGTATTTTTTCGAATGGTTGATTCGACTGTTCTGCAAAGGAAATGCCTATCGGAACATCTCCCTT
>JAQVLL010000033.1 GCA_028704195.1 Smithellaceae bacterium | reverse complement strand
TTCGGAAAACGTATCGACTGGTTTCACTGTTGAGGTAAAGTTTATAGTAATTATCCACGCGCTGCATCGTCATTTCCGTTCTCAGGCCGTTTTCTCCCATATTATATGCGGCTGCCGCGAGGGTCCAGGAAGCAAACATGGAGTAAAGGTTTCTAAGATATCTTACGGCGGCAGGCGTTGATTTATAGATATTTCTTCTTTCGTCAATATCATTGCCAACGATCAGCCCATATCTTGTCCCGGTGCTCGGGATAAATTGCCAGGGTCCCGAGGCCCCCTTGTGGGAAAACGCCAGCGGCCTCAACGAACTTTCCGCGATGGTGATATATTTCAGATCATCCGGCAGGCCGTTTTCCTTCAGCACCCTTTCAATTTCAGGGAAGTATCGTTTGGCTCTTTTCAGCCAGAGAATAAGATCATCGCTGTTGTCCAGTGAAAGCAGCATCTCTCTTTCCAGGCGTTCTTTGACGTCCGGATCGTCAAGGGGGACCGCTTCACCACAGAAGTCAAGCGGTTTATTCATCCTGATTGCTTCAACCAGTGTCTGCCCATGCGACATCTTTTCCGAAGCATAACCGGTTGATGCCATGCCCGTAACCATCAATAAGCAAACAGCAAAATAAAGTGCCGTGTAAGTTTCTTTTTTCAAAATCGACCCTCTCGGTAGAAAAAAGTCTCTTTGTTGCTGGTGATAGGGGATTCTTTACGCATTTTTTCACTTTTCTGTTGCAATGAATAACAAGTATCCGCCTTAAAAACGTTGGGAAACCATTGCGCGATGATGGCTCTGTCAGTTACAGCCACTAGAGAAAAATATTAACAAATTCCGAGGCCGATACCTGATTTTTATTTTTAACCGTTCTCTTGCCTTCCGAGTCATTGGTCACCGTACATTGTTTGTAGAGCGTGCAATTCCCTGCCACGTCCGGCGCAAATCCGCGGCAGACACGCAATACATCAGGCGAGATTTCATCGATCAATACAATTTTTCCGCTTCCGGACTGTAGCCTGCCCAGTTCGAATTTGCCGTCAATGACATGGAGATCCTTTGCGGTGAATTCCTGCGAAACGATTTCGGCAATGTTCTGAACAAGCTCTACGCTCTGTGTGATTTCGTCTTTGGTCAGCGCGCCTGTTTCTTGAAGGGCTTCGAGCGTAATCAGAGTGTCGACGTCCCCTTTTGTCCATGCCTCGACCACCCTGTGCAGATTCTTGCAGGGCGTTACGAAAGGATATCTTCTCCAGAAACTTCCGGTCGCATTGTTCCTCCATGTGAATTCCAGGTTCGAAAGCGGCGATGATCCGGGAAACTCCGGCGCTTCCACCTGCATGCTCAAGGGAACGGCAGGTTCCACGATCATTTCATTTTCATGGATGGTATCAATGTAGTGCGTAGGAATGCCTCTTTCTTTGAGCAGACGGAAGAAATGAGTGGCAAACCGGCAGGCGATGGACCCTTTACCGGGGATCTCGCCCACAACAACATCATATCCTGGATCGAAAACGGTTTTACCGTTTTCGATGTAGCCCGTGGCTCTGTCCGTGAAGACAAAACGATATTTTCCTGAATAGGCTCCTTCCGTTATGCTAAAAACGTCTTTTGATTTGCCCCTGTAAACAAGATTTTTTTCCGCCATTTGAATTTTCTCCTTAACAACCTGAAGTCCATAAAAGAGTTTAGTCTGATGGTTCAAAACGGGGTTTTCCATGCAAGATGAAAACGCCTTCCTTGCCGCTACTGTTAATAATGGTGAAAGCGATACACGATTTTTCTGCTAAAATCTACAAATAAATAGCTTGTGCGGCAGCGTATCAATCCCTGTTTTGTTTTTAATGATCATAATATTGATCTGATCATTATCTATGCATTCAGTGGATAGGCGGTGACCAGGTTTTGCAGAAGAATCGCGCATTTTACCTTGACACTCTGCAAGGAAATTCCTATAGTTCGCCGCGAAAAGAATCTTTCCATCGGATGGATCGCGATGGTGGAGGGAAAAGCAATGATCAATTCAGGGAAAAACCGCGAACACTGGGCAAACCGCATAGGATTTATTCTTGCCGCTGCAGGCTCGGCCATCGGCCTGGGAAATATCTGGCGATTTCCCTACATGACAGGAGAGCACGGCGGAGCGGCGTTCATGTTGATATACCTGCTCGCCATTTTGCTGCTTGGCTATCCTTTGGTCGTGACTGAAATCGTTTTGGGGCGCGCATCGCAGCGGGACCCCGTCGGGGTTTTTAAAATTCTTGCCCCGAACACTCCCTGGTGGTTGGTGGGAGCGCTCGGAGTGTTTACCGGATTTGTCATTCTTTCCTATTATTCCGTGGTAGCCGGCTGGTCGTTTGCATACATTTATAAGGTCGTCATCGCAACAAACAGTCCGGGAATAGACCACGCAGTTGCTTTTAAAAACCATATAAGCAACATCTGGGAACCGATAGCCTGGCAGGCTCTTTTTATGATACTCACGGTCGGTATCATCGCCGCAGGCGTAGTCAAAGGCATTCAACGCTGGTCAACGATCCTGATGCCCATCCTCTTTGTGCTGCTGATAATCCTGATTATCAGGGCCGTCACCCTGCCGGGTGCCGGTGAGGGTCTTACCTATTACCTGAAACCGGATTTCACGAAAGTGACAGGCAGGACGCTGCTTGCCGCCCTGGCGCAGGCCTTCTTTTCACTGAGCCTCGGAATGGGCGCCCTGATTACTTACGGAAGTTACCTGAACGAAAAAGACGAGATTCCGGCCAGCGCGGCCTGGGTGTTAAGTCTCGATACCGGCATTGCCCTGCTGGCCGGTTTTGCCCTGTTTCCCGCTATTTTCGCCCTGGGGTTTAAGCCCGGGGCAGGACCTGGACTGGCGTTTATTACCCTGCCTGCCGTCTTTGCGCAGATGCCCCTGGGTAGTATTTTCGGGGTACTGTTTTTCTTTCTGTTGGGAATTGCCGCCCTGACCTCGGCTATATCCCTTCTGGAAGTGGTAACGGCCTGGCTGATCGACGAAAAGGGCTGGTCCCGAAGGCAGGCTGCTATCTGCGTGGGAATGGTCATTTTTGTTGTCGGGCTGCCGGCGACCCTGGGCTACAGTGTTCTGAAAGATTTTTCCTTCCCCGGTTTGAATACTGATCTGCTCGACACCTACGACTGGTTTGCCAACAGCATCTTCCTGCCGATGGGAGGATTCTTGATGGCTGTCTTTACCGGATACGTATGGGGAATCAAGCATGCGGTTCACGAAGTCAATAAAGGCCACAAGGCATTTTCCGTCGGAGCAGGGTGGGCCCTGCTGATCCGTTATGTTGTCCCTGTACTGATCCTTTTCATCCTGGCCGTGGGCATTTACGATACCTTCTGGCGGTAGCAGACAAACATGAAAAACCGTTTTTCTTTTTCAAAAAAAGATATCGAACAAATAACGTCAATGGGGCTTTCCGATTCAGATGTGGAAAGACAGCTGGCCATCTATTCCCGAGGACGGCGCTATTTGCAACTGGAGAGGCCCTGTACCGTGGGTGACGGGATTCGCGCCGTAACACCCTCGCAAAGAAAAAAACTGATTCAGTTTTACGATGCAGAAGCGGATCAATGCAAAATATTAAAATTTGTACCAGCGTCCGGGGCTGCCAGCCGTATGTTCGCGGACTGGTTTGCAGCGGCACAAAACGGCAGTTTCGGCAGTGACGCAATGGATCGGTCTTTTTTTGCCGATTTAAACAAAATGCCTTTCATTTCAATCCTTCAAAAAGACGAGTCGGCTCATCAGAGCATGAAGCAAAAGAATGTCGGGGCGCTTCTTGGTTATATTCTTCTCGCGAACGGTCTTCGTTTTGGCTGGCTGCCAAAAGCGCTCATCCCTTTCCATGCCTATCGTAACGGCGAAGTCAGGACAGCTCTCGAAGAGCATCTCATGGAAGCCGCAGGCTTTACTGCCGGAACCCGGAGATTTTGCCGTTTGCATTTTACCGTTTCAGCCGAACATGTTAGGGATGTCAGGGCCCTAATGAAGCGGATGGTTCCGCAGTATGAAAAACGCTGTCAGGTACGATTCAAAGTGGATTTGTCTGTGCAGTCTCCCGCTACGAATATCCTGGCGGTTGATGAGAAAAATCTGCCACTCCGCGACGGAACCGGTCGTCTGGTGTTCAGGCCAGGTGGACACGGCGCACTCATCCGGAATCTTCAGAATCTGGATGCGGACCTGATATTTGTCAAAAACATCGACAATATTGTGCCGGATGACCTTCAGCATAAAATCCTGCCTTACAAGAAAATGCTGGGCGGGCTGGCTCTGCAATTGCGAAATGCTATTTTTACGATGATTCGGCAGCTGGAAAAAGGCCACCTTACAGTCGATGAATTGGAAGTGATAACGGATTTTTGCCGTGTGGAATTGAACAGGAGCTTTTCAAAGAATTTTTCAAAACTTTCCCCGCAAGAAAGACGGCGACAGCTTTTTTCCCATTTAAACCGTCCAATGCGAATCTGCGGGATGGTACGAAATGAAGGGGAGCCAGGCGGCGCGCCATTCTGGGTCAGGGAGGAAGACAAATCGCAAACCCTGCAGATCGTGGAATCAGCCCATGTTGATCAAAACCGGCCTACTCAAAAGAGCATCTGGTCGCGGGCTTCTTATTTTAACCCGGTCGATATGGTCTGCTGCACAAAAAATCATTGTGGCAAAAAATTTAATCTGGCTGATTATGTCAACAGTGATGCTTATTTAATCATTCCCAAAACGGAGAAGGGGATGCGTCTCAAAGCCCAGGAGATGCCAGGGCTGTGGAATGGCGGGATGGCATACTGGAATACCGTATTTGTTGAGCTCCCTCTGATTGTTTTTAATCCGGTGAAAACCGTTTATGATCTGCTGCGTCCCCAGCACAGGGGGGCAGGTCGATTTAAATAATGCGGCACCCCGGATCGTCTTTGGGGGCGGCTTTTGCCTTCAAAATGACGGATTGGTTTTGGTGCCGGCATACAACATCTGCTTCCGTGTCTGACGGAGCGTCCGAGTAGCGGACACACAGCGAAGCGGCCTTGGCCATGGCTGCCTCACCACCGTAAGGGACAAGGACGAGCGGACCGGGGAAATTGGCCATATTGCAGACCAAGTCGTCATCCGTGGAAAGTTGTCGCAAAAACTCATTGTCGGACTGATTTCTCCCGACGATAATTTTACCGGTATCCTGATTGCGAAAATGCCGTCCGTATTTTAATAATTCGTAATCCCGAATGTTGAGGTCTTCAAGATGGTCCATCAGGTCACGCAGGCGGCGGGAAAATATCGGATCCGTAAGCAGGCAACCGCCCGCAGGGGGTGGATAATGTGTTATCCCGAATGTTTCCGCCAGCCGCATTTGTTCTTTGCGTCCCCGTCCCGAAATCGTCAGGAGTAATGATCGATCGATCTTTCCTTCACGTTCAGCCATGATGGGATCAAGCAACCGGGCGGAAAGCGGACGCAAAATGTAATCGGCGTAGCCGGAGTTTTTCGCGACGATGTACAGAGACTGCTTTGTCTGCGACATGGGCCGTTGACCCAGAACCTCACCCGTTACGAGAAATTCAGCTCCGGTTTCCTCCATTATTCTGCCCGCGATCGTCAGCATCAACGTGTGACAGTCAATACACGGGTTCATATTTTTACCGTAGCCGTATCGTGGCGCTTTGAGCACTTGAAGATGTTCTGCCGTGATGTCTTCAACGATGAGCGGCAGGGAAATCTGTGTGGCTGCCGCCCGGGCTCTGGATGCCCCGAAGAAGGGAGTTGTAAATGCCAGGCCGGTGACGTCGATATTCTGTTTTTGTACCAGCATGGCTGCCAGGATGCTGTCCAAACCACCGGAAAAAAGGGCAAGGGCCTTGACTGTCATCTACAAACCTGTCATCAAAAGGAAAAGCGCCGCAGATCCATTCCCGCAGCGCTTATTCATGATTGAGCTATACACGCAGGCTTCAATACTGGATGATACCCGCGGACCATGTCTCCTGCATTAAACCACGAAGGTCATCATTAAAATCGAAATTCACAAAGTATATTTCCTTCTCGGTTTTGATCCTGGTGCCATGGAAACCCAGGGTATAAGGCGGCTGATTTTTCTCGAGACCGGAGAAGGTAAAGTTGCCCGTGGTAAAGTTCATGTTCAAACCGCGTAAAATCTTTTCCATATTTTTGGCCGGCACATCACGGTCAGAAAGAAAAATGAGCTTGTTGCCCGACTTCTGAAGCATGTTGATAAATTCCGGCGATACATTCCGCGAGAAAATCAGGTATTTTTCCCCGCCATACGTCGCGGCGACGTCGGCTTTGAGGGATAAGTTGTATCCGTCACGTTTGATATCGAACACCTTTACATCGACGTCCTTTTCTACCGGAATATTAAGGGAGGCCAGCAGCGCATAGGAAAAATCCCTGACGGAGGATCTTGGCAAAAGAGTTTTCGGAGGAAGGGAATAAATTTCTTCCGGCTTTTCAGCAAGACCCTTTCCGGAAGATATTTCCGTGAGGATCAGGGAATGCCGGGCGGCATATTTCACTAAGGCACGCGGCAGCAGATTGCTGTTTGCGTCAACAAAACGCAGAGCCTGAGTCGTTGGCGGAGACGTTTTAGCGTTTTTGGCGGAGATCAGCCAATCCACAACAACGTTCAGTGACGGACGTGTTCCAACGGAAACCGGCTTATGTGCTCTGACAATCTCGTGGTTTCTGGTTTTGTTGAATATTTTCTTCAGGGTCGTGATGACATCATCGTTTGCATAAATCCTGACCAAGTGGAAGTTACTCCAGTATTCACGGATCATCTTTCTTAGGTGATCAATGGAGCGGCTTCCCATGTCCAGAAATATCGTTTGATTGTCCAGTTCCACGACGGGGATCACAGAGCAGTCGATGGTGATCTGTTCCGTTCCGGAAACAGGGAGGTAATAGTTGCCCGCGGTCGTCACGATGCCATTCATCTGCGTGATTACGTGTTTGACAACCTGTAGGCGGGCCGGCGGCGGCAGTGCAACGGTTTCTTTCCCTGTAACCTTTTCTGTTTCTTCCATCTGAGGTTCTTCGGATTCCAGTAAGACTTCAGGTATCTTTCCGGATCCCGCCAGCATCTGTCCTCCGGGCAGGCGAACGACCTGACCGATGTAGATCCAGTTGACATCCCGGATTTCGGGGTTGAGCGATTTGATCAGTAAAAGGGTCTTTTGTATTTGTGAACCGCCCTTGATGCGAAGGTCACGTCGGATAATATGGATGAGCGTGTCGCCTTTTTTAACCCTGTAAGCCTGGGATCCGGCAGAGGGAATTTTTTTGCTAACCGTCTTCAAGGCGCTTTTCGCGGGCAGCATGATTTTCTGTCCCACGTACAATTTGTTGAAATCAGTAATATTCGGGTTGAGTTCCCTGGTCATCCTGTAATAGTCGGAAATGTTTTTCCTGGTAACACCCGGCAGATTATTGATGATCTCTGACAGGACGTCGCCTTCCTGAACCGTATAGGCGTGAGCAGGTTTTTTGGACACTGCCGTTTTATTGAATTTGAGCTGGGCCGTGTCTTCGGTTTGAGCCAAAGCCTGCGAGTAAAACAACACATTTGAAAGAATGAAAAAAGTAACGGTCCACCATCGTGTCTTCCTCATTTTCTGTTGCCCCCAAAAGTCAGAAAAATAAAGATTATAATAATCATTACTTTAACTGTTGAAAAAAGTCAATTTTAATCCCGCTGCTACCAGACGAGCGTTAACTCTCCTCAGCTTACTGCATGTGTTTGATTCACGATTCGTGACGGAGGATGACAAACTTTTCCTGAAGATGCAATACCGGATGAAAAAAAAATGTTCAGACGACTTTTTTCATTGCCGCGATGGCTACTTCGATCTGGTCATCATCCGGCTCCCGGGTAGTGATTTTTTGCAAAGCCAGTCCCGGCCAGCTCAAAACCTCTACCAGTTTGAAGCGGCTGTACTTTCCTGTAAAACGGATCGCTTCATATGAGATACCCGCAATGACCGGCATCAGTAGTATTTTATAGATGACCCGATGCAAAAAATCGGGACGTCCCAGCAGAGAAAACACAAGAATGGAGACAATCATGACAAAAAGAATAAAGCTGGTACCACAGCGGGGGTGGCGTGTGGAGTAGTTCTTGACGTTTTCAACGGTCAGGTCCTGTCCGTCTTCCCAGGCAAAGACCGTCTTGTGCTCGGCGCCGTGGTACATATAAACACGACGCATGTCCGACATGAGCAGGGTGGCGGTAAGGAAAGCTAGAAACAGGCCCAGGCGGACGCAGCCTTCCAGAATATTTAAAAGGATCAGGCTGTCAATGAAAGTCTTTATTTGGGTGAAGAAGAAAGCCGGTACGACGATGAAGAAAAAAATGGCAACGCTCAAGCTGATTACCAGGGATACATATAATTCCCATCCCTGGGGTTTTTGTTCTTCTTCGGAGAGGGCGACTTCGGCCGAGAACATCAGGCTTTTGATGCCCAGAATCATCATTTCAAATAAGGAAATGGTACCCCGTACAAATGGCCAGCCCAGGACTTTATAGCGTTTGGTCAGGGGAATGTATTCGCGTTCCTGAAAAACAATTTCCCTGTCCGGGCGCCTTACCGCAGAGGCGATTTTATCGCCGTGGCGCATCATGACTCCTTCAAGAATGGCCTGTCCTCCGGCGATATCTTCTGGTTTTGGTTTGCAGCCCATGGGATTCCTTAACATTCTGTCTCAAATTATTTTGTGGCATTTCCTTATAGTATTTAACATGGTCTGTCAATTTATCATTTATGAAATTGTTTGTTGCATGTTTGAGGGTGAATGATATAATGCTGAATCAATAATCTTAATATGTTATGGAGGATGCAAAATGGCGACTGTGGACTCATCCGCCGCTTTTATCAAGGAGTACCAGGAGAGATTTGAAAAAAAATTGAAGGAAAACGAAATCGTGCTTCTGGAACACTGGAAAAGTCAAATCGACAAAATCGAAAACTCCAGGCCTGACAGTATCGCTTCGTTACTGCTGCAAATCCGGAAAATGTCGGAAATGATGGGAAATCGCATCAAGGTTTTGAAAAAGGGGTAAGATGGATAGTATTGCTGATTTTTTATTCGAAGCGGGAATGCTCTGCAAGACGCCCCGCAGCGGTTATCAGTTTCTCGGGAGCGGCAGGGAATCTGTCGCGGAGCATATTTTGCGGACGGTGTATACGGGCTACGCCCTGTGTAAACTCAATCCATCTTTGAACGAATTGCGCGTTCTGAAAATGTGTGTCCTTCATGATTTACCGGAAGCAAGAACCGGCGACATGAACTACGTCAACAAAAAATATGTCCGGGTTGATGAGGCCAAAGCCGTCAAGGAATTGACGGAGAGTCTTTCCTTCGGTGACGACGTCCGTCAGGCTATCGACGAGTTCAACGCCAAGGAAACCCATGAATCCCGGATTGCCAGGGATGCCGACCAGATTGCGCTGATCCTTCAGCTCAAGGAATACGGCGATCTGGGCAATAAATATTCCGAAGAATGGATCCAATACGCTCTTAAGAGACTTTGCACCGCGGAAGGCAAAAAACTGGCTGCCCGCATTATTCAGACGGACTCCTCCCACTGGTGGTTTAAAGAGAAGAGCGATTGGTGGATAAACGGAAACAGCCGATGAAGGCTCATCGCGGCCAAGAAGGGAGACTCGATGTTAAAAAAAATATTTCTTTTGTCTTTGGTTTTCTTTTTCGCTTTGCATCTTTTGTCCTGTGCAAATCATTTCGGTTCGGCGGAAATAACCAAACCGGATGAGCACAAAAAGATTTATGAAGCCAAGGAAAAATATATCCTCAAGGGGATAGCTGCCGTTTTAAAAGAAAAAGAAATCGGCACGAATGTCACCATTGACCGGAAAAACCACAGGGTTGATTCGGATTATGTTGAAGTGGACGACTGGAGGACAAAAACCAGCGCCGTTGTCCGGCGCCTCAACTGGAAGGAATGCGAGGTAACGCTGATCGTTACCACGGAGAAAAAAACATCCGGCGGATGGGAAATGCGCCGGATGTTGACAAAAAAAGAGTATGATAATTTTTTTCATTTCATTGAATTGAAAATTTACGAAGAAATGGCCAAGGGCGAGTAACAGACGAATGTTGAAAGGAGAGAATATGGGAACCGTAGGAAAAGTAACGTCGTTGCTGGAGGAATTTAAAAATTTTGCATTGAAGGGTAATGTAATCGATCTGGCGATTGCCGTGGTCATCGGGGCGGCATTCGGTAAAATTATTGATTCTCTCGTTAAAAATATTATCATGCCTCTGGTCAGCCTTATCATGCCCGGTGAGCAGGGATATACAGCATGGAAATGGGTCATTGACGGAAAGGAAATCCCTTACGGCCTCTTCCTTGGAGAAATCGTGAGTTTTCTCTTTGTCGCTCTTGCGCTGTATATTTTCATTGTCAAATTCCTGGGAATGGTCATGAAGAGCAAGCAGGAAGAACCGCCACCAGCGCCGACGAAAGATCAGGAGCTTTTGACGGAAATCCGGGACCTGCTGAAAAATAAATGAATAAAGCCCGTCAGTACGTGCTCTCCAGGCGTTTACGGTCAGGTGTGGCCATTATATTGAATCGTCCGGAGGCAATCAACAGCTTAACCGAAGCAATGATCGACAGGATCGACGTCCTGATGGATGAAGCGGCAGCTGATGAGCGATGCCGGTTTGTGCTGTTTTATGCAGACGGTTCCAAAGGATTTTGCGCCGGCGGAGACATCAAAGAGTTGGCCCGTCTGGCCCGTCGGAAGCAATACGACAAAGTGGATTCTTTTTTTCAAAAAGAATACGTTCTTGATTTAAAGATCCATCTTTTCCCCAAGCCCGTGATCGTGATTGCTGACGGCATCACGATGGGCGGTGGATTGGGCATTGCCGCCGGTGCCGATATCCGAATTGCCACGGAAAGTACAAGAATGGCGATGCCGGAAACACGGATCGGCTTTTTTCCGGATGTCGGTTCAACAGGCTGGATGTTCACATGCTGCCCCAAAGGCTATCCGGAATATCTCGGTTTGACCGGTTACGATATGCAGGGACTGGAATGTGTGCGTTTGGGTTTTGCCACGCATTTCATTTCATGCGATCGTGTCCCGGAGCTTACGGATCTTCTGGAAAGTGTCAGGCTGGAAGACACGCAAAACAGGCAGGTGACAGGAAAAGCACTGCTGGAGAAGATATCAGACCTGCTGGATTTTCATATTCCCGACCGTTTTCCCATGGATGCATGGGTAAAAGAATATTTTTCGGGCAAAACCGATATCAGGGATATTCTGGCATCTTTATCCAAATGCG
>JAQVLL010000032.1 GCA_028704195.1 Smithellaceae bacterium | reverse complement strand
AAGGCTCAAGGTTCAAGGTGAAAGGCTCAAGGGAAAAGGGACAAGGGAAAAGGTTACGTTGTGAGTCGCACGCTCCTTCGGAGCGCCGGCTTTTTATTGACGGCGCTTTAGCGCCTTTCTTTTTTAACCTTTCACCTTGAGCCTTTGCTTTTTTTATTGACAAGCAAAAAGTCTTTGATAAGGTACATAATTTAAGATTGATGGAGAAAATGTCATGATTTCCGTGGAAAAGGCACTTGAAACCATTCTTGCCGGTTGTTGCCCGCTAGGATTCGAAAAAGTCAATATTCTGGAAGCTTCGGGCAGAGTGATGGGAGAAGATGTTATTGCACAGCGTGATATTCCCCCTTCGCCGAATTCAGCGAAGGACGGCTATGCTGTCCGCTCAAGCGATACAAAAGGAGCGAAAAGCCGAACCCCCGTGGAACTCAAGGTGATTGAAACCATTGCAGCGGGCAGTCTTCCACGTAAAACAGTGAACAAAGGCCAGGCAGCCCGCATCATGACCGGTGCCGTGATTCCCAAAGGTGCGGACGCCGTGGTTCTTAGGGAAGAGACGGAAGAAAAAGACAAAACAGTCATTATGAAGACCGCGGTGCTTCGGGGTGCTGAAGTCCGTTTTGCCGGTGAAGATGTTAAAAAAGGTGAAATCATTATTGAAAAGGGAAGCGTTTTGCGTCCCGGGCACATAGGCATGCTTGCCGCATTGGGAAAGGCGTTTGTCACGGTTTATCAGAAACCCCGGGTAGCGATTCTTTGCACCGGCGATGAGCTGGTCGAACTGGAGACGGATCCATCTCCGGGGAAAATTGTCAATTCCAACAGCTATTCTCTTGCCGCCCAGGTACGGGAATGCGGTGGTATCCCGGTTATGCTCGGTATCGGTCGTGATAACAGGTCTGATCTGGTGGAAAAATTTGAGCTGGCAGGCCGTTCTGATGTGGTTCTTTCTTCCGGCGGCGTCTCGGTCGGCGATTACGATTTCGTGAAAGACGTGATGGGGGACCTGGGCAATGCCATGCATTTCTGGAAGGTGGCCATGCGTCCTGGTAAACCGATGGCCTTTGGATCCTTAAACGGTCTACCGCTCTTCGGTTTGCCCGGCAACCCGGTTTCCGTTATGGTTTCGTTTGAACAGCTGGTCCGTCCCTACCTTTTGAAGATGCAGGGACACAAACAAATTTTCCGTCAGATCTTCAAGGCGGTGAGCGCTCAAACCATCCGGAAGGAAACCGGTTTCAAACATTTTATGCGTGCAGTGGTTCAAAAAGAAGGTGATCGTTATGTTGCTCGCCTGACCGGCGAGCAGGGATCCGGTATCCTGAAATCCATGATGGCAGCCAATGCTTTTATAGTCCTTGATGAAGATGTTTCTTTCGTAAAAAAAGGGGATGAAGTTGTCGTGCAGATGCTGGATGAAACGATGCTCAGAACGGATGTTCCCTGCTTCGAATAGACGATTTGTCCCGCGCCGCCTGCATCCTTAGGCCCGTGTGCGAAAAAAATGACGCAAATGGATAGAATCAGGTTTTTTGCTGAGAGATAAAAAGCATTTAAATAAAAACAGGAAAGAAAGGATTTTTTATGCGTAAATCAATGATATTCGTTTTTATCGTTCTGATCGGCGTTTGGGGTTGCTCTCCGGAGCCGCCGAAGACAGAGGAACAGAAAGCCTTCTATGCGCTGGGGGCCCATCTCAATAAACAGCTGTCCGTCTTTGACATGTCTCCCGAGGAAATGAAATATGTTCAGATGGGGATGTCCGATGCGTCTGCCGGCAAGAAGCTGGTTGCGGAGCCGGAAGATAACATGCAAAAACTTGCGGAAATGATAGAGTCGCGCATGAAAAAAGCCACGGAAACACAAAAAGCGAAGTCCAAGGCATTTCTGGAAAAAGCCGCCGCCGAGAAAGGCGCGAAAAAAACCCCGTCCGGTCTGATTTACACCGAGATTAAAGCTGGCACAGGCGCGCAGCCGAAGGTCACGGACACTGTAAAAGTCCATTACGTCGGCAAACTGATTGACGGAAAAGAATTTGACAGTTCCCTCAAGCGCGGCCAGCCCGCGGAATTACCGCTGGGGCAGGTATTTCCCTGCTGGGCGGAAGGGGTTGCCATGATGAAAGTAGGAGGCAAATCGAAGTTGGTGTGTCCGGCTGAAATTGCCTATGGCGACAAGGGGCGTCCGCCTGTTATTCCCGGAGGTGCGGCGCTGGTTTTTGAAATTGAGCTTCTGGATGTGAAACCGTCCGGAGAAGCTCCCGCGCCAAAACCGGCGGGGAAAAAATAAATTAGCAGTCAAAATCGTTTCAATGATCAGGATGCAGGGGGCGGGGCAGTAGTCCGCCCCCTGCACTGTATTTTTATTATAAGGAAGGTAAAATGATCCATTCGATTCAAGAAAGCCCGCTTTATTCCATTGTCAATCCCCGAAGCATTGCTTTTTTCGGCGCATCCAATAATTTTTTGCGAATGGGTTCCATGATGCTTTCATCAGTTCAGGCGCTTGGCTACGAGGGGAAAATCTACCCGATCCACAGGGAGGAAAAGGAGGTTCGCGGTTTAAAGGCTTATGCCAGCGTTATGGATCTTCCGGAAGTCCCGGATCTGGCAATTATCGTACTGCCCACGGACATTGTCTGCACGACCATGGAGGATTGTGGAAAGAAGGGCATCCGTCATGCCATTGTGGTGTCGGGGGGGTTCCGGGAAGCCGGCCCGGAAGGCATCGCCCTCCAGCAGGAACTGGAAACGATTGCTAACCGTTACGGTATCCGTTTCCTCGGGCCGAACTGTCTCGGTGTTGCCAACATGCACCACAAACTGAATCCCACGACAATCACCGCGGAAGGTCCTCCCGGTTTTGTGGGACTGGCATCCCAGAGCGGCAGTTTTGTTACACAGATGTTTGATTATCTCCACCGCCACGGCATGGGGTTCAGTTCGGCACTGAGCGTCGGGAATGAAGCTAATATTGACATTGTTGACTGCCTGGAATATCTGGGCGCGTGTCCCGACACAAAGGTGATCACACTTTACATCGAAGGAATTACCCGGGGCAGAAAGTTTGTCGAAACAGCCAGGGATATTACACGCCATAAGCCTGTTGTGGCCCTTTATGTGGGAGGGTCTGAAGCAGGCAGGCAGGCGGGTCTTTCTCACACAGGTTCCATGTCGGGGCCCAACGAAATCTATGATGGTGTTTTCCGGCAATGTGGAATCATTCGGGCGACGACCATCACGGAACTTTTTGATTATGCGCTCGCGCTGGGAACGCTTCCCCGACCCAACGGAAACCGGGTCATCATTCAAACGCATTCCGGTGGTCCGGGGGCCACGGCTGCCGATTCCTGTGGACGCGCGGGGCTTACCCTGCCGCCGCTTTCTGGGGAAACGTTAGAAAAGCTCAAGCCCATGATTCCCAGAACGGCCAGCACCGCGAATCCGGTTGACCTGACGTACAACAGGGATTTTGCAGAAAGTTTCTTTGATATTCCCGACGTGCTGCTGTCGGAAAAAAATGCCGATATGCTTCTGGCTTATATCCTGTCTCCCGGCACCTTCGCAGACAGAATTTTAAAGGAAATGGGGGTTTCCGATGAATCGATCCCGTCGGAACGGGAAAAAATCCTTGCGGAGCATTCCGAGGCTTTTTTCAGTTTGACCAAACGCCACCCCGATAAACCTGTTGTCGGTTTTACCTACCGCAGCCTACAGGAAACGATGGTTCGGTACCTGATCGATCGGGGGGTCCCTGTTTATCAGGATCCCGAACGCGCCGCCCGATCCATGGCGGCGGTGCTGCAGTATTATAAAAAACGCGACAAAATGGTCCGGGAAAAACAAATAGGTAAAATTTGACTCGGCTTTCCCCGTTTTGTGTTGACCTGAAAAAGGACCGTGTGGAAAATGCATTGTTGGGGGGATGAATGTTCAGGTAAAGCTGTTTTTGATCAAAATGTTTTCGTACAAGCAGGGGCTGTATTGTTTTCAGTCACATGAAAATTTTGCTGTTGGAGATAAACGTCCGTTTCCTTTATAATACAGAAATTCAAACAGCAATAATGTATGATGATCTTTGGAAGGTGAATGCTTCAAAACACGCTTGAACTTGAAAATTTTCATCAAAAAGAATAAAATGATCGTAAAAAGACTGACTTGTTGCGGATGTAGAGAGTTCTCTATCCAGAAAACGAAGGTCATTTGCAATGTCGAACAGTCCTGGTTCAAATCTCAAAAACACTTTAAGTAATCTGACTCTTGCCGCAACGGCACTTGAAGCCAAAATTGAACAGGTCGATCCTTCCGCCCGGGCAAATCTAAAAAATGCTTTAAGCGGTCTGAACGCTACCATAAAAAGACTCGAATTCGAAATTAAGCAGGCTGAGGCCCCGTCTGATAAAATTGGTCAGATACTTGTTTCGAAAAACATCATCACGGCACATGATTTGAACGAAGCCATGAAAAAGAAAAGGAGAGAACCAACCAGGTATTTGGGGCAAATACTCTGTGAGATGGGTTTTCCGCAATCCAAAATCATGCACTGGATTTACTACAGCAACAAACGAAAGCAAATCGGACAAATTCTTGTGGAGCTGAACATCATAACAGAACCGCAATTAAACGAGTGTCTCCTGCAACAAAAGGATCTGAAGCAAAAAGGCATATTTGCACCCCTGGGTTCTGTACTGATTGAAAACAGGATAATCAGTGAAGAGAATTTCATGATCGCGCTTTCTGCTCACTTCAGCATGCCGATTGTATCTCTGAAAGGCCATACAACATCCCCTGCCCTGCAAAAGGTAATAGGGGAGAAATATGCTTTCAGGCATCGGATTGTCGTTTTGAGGGATGAACCCGATCATGTGAAGGTGGCTCTTGCGGAACCCCATCTGGAGGTTTTTGGTTATCTTGAGAAAGCGATGCCCAAAGGCAAGCATATTATGTTTTACCTTGCCAGGGAATCGGAAGTAGAAGACTGTTTTTACTAAAATGCGGATAAATGGGCAGAGGAGCGCACATCATAAAGGCATGATGCGCCGAGATCATTCATCAACAAGAAATGACCACGGGGGTGTGGTTTGTTCTTTCATCGCTTTTTGAAAGGAGTGTTATGACAACCAAAAATTTTATCATTACAATAATAGTTCTTCTTTTCATGGTTCCCTCAACAGGTTTTGCCTCCGACAGGTATCAATGGAAACATGCGAAAACGGAAGATGGATGCCAGATTTATACAAGCAATGTTGCCGGTAAAGATTATATCGCGGCAAAAGCCACGTGTGTTTTCCCCGCCAGGATGGAGGTCATTGGCGTGATTCTCAGAGATATACCGAATTACCCGGAATGGATGGATGATTGTGAAACTACAAAAATCCTGAAAACAGTGGACGACGAAAAAGATGTCTTTGTGTTCTGGCTGCGTCAGCATGTTACGATGTTTGCGGACAGGGATATGGTGCTCAGAAGCAAAACGATTATTGATATGAAAAACGGCCGCAGTCTTGTTTATGCCGATTCGACCAATGAAATTCCCTTCGACGCAGGAAAAGGCTATGTCAGAATGCCCTCGTTTCATTCATTGTTTACCATGGAATGGATTGACCGGGAAAACACCCGGGTAACGTTCATGGTGGACCCGGACCTTGGCAAAGGAATCCCATCGTCCATTGCCAACAGATTGATCAAAACCAATCCTTATAAAACGTTAAAGAAAATGATGAAGATGGCAAAAAAGAGCCAATATATTGACGCGGCCGCAACATCCAAATACAAGAAGTATGTTGAGGAGGGTCTCAAGAAGAATTATCTAAAATAACATTCCTGATATATCTTTTTTTAGAGGCTGGATATCATTCCCTCACGAAGAGTATCCCTGTATCTTGCGCTGGGCGGATATAACCGGATGCAGACGGACAGCCAGCCACATCACCTTGGAGAAAAATCCCGGACAAATATGCATCCTTCCTTTTTTCGCACCCTTCAGAGTGCAGGTGACGACATCCGCAGGTGATGTCGCGCAGAATCCCGGCAGGGTCGATATTTGCGGGTTGCCGAACCTCTGCGAATTAAGGATGGATGTTTTGGAAAAGAACGGGTACACGATGGATGTCCGGATGCCGTGTTTCCTGATTTCGCCGTGCAGTGCCATGGCAAACGAGCGCACACCGAATTTCGACGTCGAATAGGAGACGGCCAGTGGCGTGGCCACGAATCCGGCCACGGAAGACATGTAAATCAGGTGACCGGATCTGTGTCTGATCAGCTCGGGAAGAAAGAGAGCGTTCAGCCTCATGATGGAAATAAGGTTAACATTGATGATTTTTTCATTGAGCTCCGGAGGGATATCGACATATTCCCCTCCAAAAGCGATGCCGGCATTATGGATGATTATGTCCACTCCTTTGCCGAGCTTTCTGTATTCTTCGTACAGCCTATTGCAGCCCTCGGCGTTGGAAAGGTCAGCCCAGATTACGGACAGGATTTGTTTCTCCCTTCCGGAAACAGGAACAGGCAAGCTTTTTCCCCTGCCGCGTATCGGTATCGCACTTTGCGGCGCATCACATAGGATCAAAGAAGCTCCGCTGTCCAGCAGCTGGGAAATAAAACAAAGTCCGAATCCACCGAAAGCACCGGTAATGAGAATATTTTTGCCCCTGTAATATTCCATTTTACCTCCGCAATATTTCAATCCCGCTGCTGCTCGACGAACGCTGATTCTCCCCAGCCTGCTGCGGTATCATAACGTTCATTTCTTACCTCGACAGCTTGCTGCGAGGTAATTGCCTTGCTTTACCGATACCGGTTCTGCGCATTAAAAATCATCTGGCAGCGTTTAATCATCTATCAGGTTTCTGGCGCCGAAAAGGATGGCCTCCATGACGGGCATATACTGATAGAACAGCGGTTTCTCGCTGAGTTTGATTTCCCTCAACTGCCTTGCAATGTCATGGTCTCCCAAAGTCAGTTCGGCCGCCTTGCCGCTCATGGATTTGCCGAATTCGACGGGATTCATGTAAACATTCGCCGCCAGGGGCACCCCATCTTTCAGTGAATAGGTTTTGAAGCGGTTTACCTTTTCCACGGCAGTCTTGAGTTGTTGACCCTTCAGGGTGAGGATGTTTTTCCCGCCTTCGGAAAGCCTGCAGACGAGCATCCCGTTTTCTTTTGCAAACGTAATGTCGGCGCAGAACTTGGGGTATCCGTACATCTCGACACCGCCCCTGCGCGCACGCTCTGTCGTTACCGGGAGCTGCCAGACGTATGCCGTGAAGTATCTGCGTGCCATCATTCCCAGGACGGTGATGCCCGGAATGCCCTTTTTCCGGAAGGTGATGGGAAACGAGATAGAGAACTCATTATAAGGATCGATATCGGTTTTGCGGTATTCGAAAGCGGTAAAGGCAACCAGGGCCCTTCCGACCATGGCCTCCACGGGGTGCATATCCGGGAGGGGAAGAAGTTTTCGCACCCTGTCGGTTGCGGCAGTGTAAATCGCCGTCATGGATGTGTTGTCATAATAGAAAACCGGCAGCTTGCCTTGAAGAGACATGTCCGGTGTCATGATGTCCCACTGAACAACCCCTTTAAAAAAATCACCTCTGTTCATAAAACCTCCTTTCTTGAAAATGTTTACTGGATTTTTAAAATATCCTGTCCGGTTATTTGCTTGCGTATTCCTGTGCGATCCTCCTACTGAACACCGTGCTGAGGGTCACGGCGGTGACCGGAAAAAATCGGGTGAGCAAATCCAGGAACTTTGCATCCGCGCCCACCAGAATTCGCCTTCTATTACACCTGATGCCGGAAATGATGATCTTTGCCGCATCGTCTGCCGTTGTCCGGAAGAGTTTTTCCTCGTAAAGGTTTGCGGCCGTTTCTTTGGTCAGTTCATACATGGCCCGGTTAACGCGGGCATTGCGGGCGATGTTGGTCTTGATGCCGCCGGGATGGACACAACTGACATGGATGTTTGTTCCGTGCATTTCCTGGGCAAGGGTTTCCGTGTATCCTCTGACTGCAAACTTGGCAGCGCAGTAAGGGCCATTGTTGGGATTCGGAATGATGCCGTTGATACTGGATATGTTTACGATGTGCCCTTCCGGACGCTTCTTCAAATGGGGCAGAAAGGCCATGGTTCCATATACGACGCCCCAGAAATTGATGCCCATGAGCCATTCAAAGTCTTCCATGGGAATGGTTTCGAGAAAATCGCCGACAGATACACCGGCATTGTTGATGATGAGGTCCACACCGCCGTGGTTTTCGACCGCCTCATCAGCATACTGGAAGACCTGTTCACGTTGGGAGACGTCCACAATATGGGACGTTACGTTCACGCGGTCGCCGATGAGTTTTGCGGTTTCTTGCAGGGCCGGGCCATTGATGTCCGAAATCGCGAGACTACAACCCTCTTTAGCCAGGTTGACTGCAAGCATCCTGCCAATGCCCGACGCCGCGCCGGTGACGGCAGCGGTCTTGTTTTTGAGAATCTTCATTCCTGTTCATCCTCTCCGGTTGTATTCACGCCTGACAGCCCTGGAAAAAGTGGCCGAGCGGTCTGATCAGATACTGTTTGTGTCAATCTTCCGAAATCCGCCGGATCATCGCGAGTTTTTTCATAGGAACCGGACCGAGAAGCGCCTGCGCCATGCGCGCATCCCGGTAGCGCTTCTCCTGGCCATAGTCCTTCATGTAGCCGTATCCGCCGAGAATTTGAATGCCATCGACTGTGGCCTCGCAGGCAAGCGCAGAGACGTGTAAAGCAGCAGCGGAAATGCGGGATTCGTATCCGCTTTGCTTTTGCTTCAACTCCCGGCACGACTGACATACGCACAGGGCAGCGACATCGGCCTTGATGGACAGGTTGGCCAGCATCATGGTGACTTCGCTCCACTTGACAATCGGCCTTCCACCCTGCTCGCGTCTTTGGGCATAGGCCAGCGCTTCTGAATAAGTGCGTCGTAAAATACCGGAACTGATCGCCACTGCAGCGGCATTCATTTCCGGCAGGACTCGTTCAAAATAAAAAGGTCCCGCGTTTTCTTCGCCAACGAGTTGCACTTTGGCGCCTTGAAACGTTACATCCACCGCCGGACAGGCATGAAGCCCAAGTGTAAAGACCGGTTCGCTTTTCTCCACACCCTGACCGTCAAGATCCACCAGAAAAAAACTATAGTCCGGTCCTTGACCCGTACGCGCCCCAACGACGGCCAGGTTCGCCAGACTGCCTGGAACCAGAAGTTCAATCCTTCCTGCAAGGGTATAATCGCCCCTGTTGCTTTGTGCTACGGGAAGTGTGTCGGCTGAAGCGGGATTGACATAAACGGGGAAGGCGATCAGGCCGGCTTTCACGGCAGTGTCCCCGGAAGACAAAGTCGCGGCCAGTTTCCCCGCTCCTGCGGCCATCAGAATTTTCTGGGATAGCGCCTGCGCATAGATGATACCGGCAGGTGATGCGTCGACCTCGCTGATATTTTCAAGAATCGTACAAAGAGCCTCGATACCGAAGTCCGTTCCGCCCAGTTCCGCAGGAAGCGCGGCGCTCAGGAGTCCCACTTCATGAATCTTCATTAAAACAACTTCATAAAATTCGCCGAAAGGATAGCGGTCGTGCTCGGCAACCTTTCCAGCCAGCTCCTTTGCGGCAAAAGAACGTGCCAGGTCTGCAAAGGGTTTCAGGTCGTCTGAGTTAAAATTGGACATAGCTTCTCCTTATTCTTCAAACACTTTTGCCTGTGGCACCGTCGGTGCGATGAGGCACTTAAATGCGTTGAGGCGATTGAGTTGGTTGGTTCCTTCATAAATCTGCAGAAGCTTGATATCGCGTAGCAGTTTTTCCGCGCCAGCATCCTGGCGCAATCCTCTGTATCCCATCAGTTCGATGGCCATCTGGCAGTTTTTAACGCCCAGGTCCGTCCCTGCGAATTTCGCCACCGAGGCCCAGCCCGAACAGCAGCGCTGGTCTTCCAGCTTTGCGTGATCGAAATACAGTTTGCCCATGACCCTGGATGTCAGTCCCAAATCAAGGAAGGGAGAGATGACCTTGTCAAACCAGATGCGCGGCATGAAACGCAGGTATTGATAGACGGGTTTGATCTGCAGAATGCGGTATAAACCACGCAGACTGTTGGCGTGGTTGGCCTCCGTGTAGGCGAGCCTTCCCAGAAGAACGTTTTTATGCATCTCGGCAAGCAAACATTGCGCCCACTCCTGATTGATCAGTAGGGTGCCGTTTACTTCGGTGCTGGATGCGTATTGCAGAGCTGTCTCGAACGCGCCGCGCGCAACGCCGGTGCCGAAGGCGCAAACACCCGGACGTGTGGCGGAAACCACATAATCGATATAGTGCTGGGAAACATCTCTATTGGGCTGACTGGAATATTTCTTCACGAGAGCCGCGCTCATGATCACCTGGTCGTCAGGAATGAAGCAGTCTTCGAAAATAAGCACGCTTGCCGGGCAGGCCCTTTGCCCCATCTTGTTTTCATGCCCACCGAAGGAAAACCCGCTGGAGCCGGTCTTGACGGCAAACCCGATGTTTGTCTCGGAAGGCCGCCTCACATCTTCATACGCAGAAAGAACCGTCCAGGTGGAAACGTGCCCCATCGAAATGAATACCTTGGTGCCATTGACGATATAACCGCCTTCGACGCGTTTAGCGTTGCAGGTCACGCGGCCCTTATCCACGAGATCGACTTCCTCGACATCCGTCCCCGCCCCGGGCTCTGTGGTGGCCAGCGCCAGCAAGCAAGGCTTGCCAGACTTCTCGCCGTCGATAACCTCCCTAAGAACCCTTTTAGAAATCCGGGCGTTTCCCGACGCGATGAGACCCGCCACCGCCAGGTAATGCACGCCGATGACGTTTGCAATTCCGGCACAGACCGAGGCAACCTCTTCCAGGAAAAAGGAACTCGAAGGCATATTGTATCCCTGTCCCCCGAAAATTTTCGGAATCCACATCGTATAGAAGCCCCACCGGTTGACCTCCTCAATCAGTTCCCAGGGAAGGAAATCGGGATCTTCATGCGTGTGACGGTCCAGCTTGAGGGCAAGGGGCTTTGCCACTTTCTCATTAAATTTGCGGGCAATGGCGATAACCTCCCGGGTCTCCTTTACCATGTGTTTGGGCATGCGCGGGGCGTAGGGAAGACCGATACAGGAATCCTCAAATTTTGGAAAACGGGACAGCATTGATGCAATTTCTGACCTGGTTAACATGAACCCCTCCTGTTTATCCCGCTCACGCGGGATGAGCACTGATTCACCTTAGCTTGCTGCGAGGTGGTTGATTCCCGATCGTATCTGGTCACACCGCTGGATGACGCGCATCGCTAAAGGTTTTTTTCAAAAAGCGAATTTGATCG
>JAQVLL010000406.1 GCA_028704195.1 Smithellaceae bacterium | reverse complement strand
CGGCTGAAGCCCGTCATCTAACATGTCTTTTGTTTTTGCTGCGACTAAATCCAAAAGACTGCGCGCCTCTTCATGCGTCAGGTCTTCTTCACGGAGTTTAGAGCCGCGTCCGGTGTAAACCAGATGGTAGAAACACATCCTCTCAACTTTTTCCTGTCGAAGCAGATCAAACATGGCCGGTACGTCAGCCAGATTGTGCCTGTTCACCGTAAAACGGATGCCGACCTTGATGCCCGCGTCGCGGCAGTTCCTGATGCCTTCGATAGCCGCGTCAAAAGCTCCCTTCTTTCCCCGGAAACGGTCATGCGTTTTTTCCAGACCGTCGAGACTGACACCCACGTAGGAAAGACCGATCTTCTGCAGTTCGGCTGCGATCTCCCGGGTGATGAGCGTACCGTTCGTGGAAATAACCGCCCGCATGCCCCTGTCCGTCGCATATTTTGCCAGTTCCAGCAGATCTTTCCGCATAAGCGGTTCACCGCCGGAAAACAGAATCACCGGTGCGCCGAAAGCAGCCAGATCATCGATCATTGTCCTGCCTTCTTCCGTCGTCAGTTCATCGGGATAGTCGACATCGGCGGAGTTGGAATAGCAGTGAATGCACTTCAGATTACAGCGGCGCGTCATGTTCCAGACCACCACCGGCTTTTTATCCGACGAAAACTGCAGCAGGTGCGACGGAAGCATCCCGGAGTGGCGATTATAGCGCAGCACATCGGAAGGCTCCACTGCTCCGCAGTATAATTTGGAAATGCCGATCACAATAGCTCCCCACCCTTCGGTTCATTTTGAAAATAGTTGATCAGGGACTGCACCAGTCCCTCCATGGTATATTCTTCCTGCCGGATATCCACCCGGAAACCGGCTTTTATCGCAGTCGCCGCCGTCACCGGGCCGATGCAGGCAATTTTCACATGGTCAGGCAGGATGAATCCTTGTCCCATCATCTCGACAAAATTGTTCACCGTCGATGAACTGGTAAAAGTGATCACGTCGACATCCCCCGCACTTATGAATGCGGACAGTTCTTCTTTTTTCCTGCCGGACTGAATCGTTTGATACGCGGTGACCACATCGACTGAGGCACCATGATTTTTCAAACCTTCGGGCAAGATATCGCGTGCCCTGGACGCGCGTGGAATTAGAATTTTCTTTCCTGACAGATTCATCGAAGCAAGCGACTTCAGAAGGCCCTCGGCAATGAACTCATCTGGCACCAGATCGACGCGGATTCCCCTGTCTTCGATCTGCCGCGCGGTTGCCGGGCCGATGCATCCTATCTTGATCCCCTTGAGATCCCGCATGTCCATGCCATTCTGACGCAGGCGTTCAAAAAAGAAATGGACGCCGTTGGCGCTGGTGAAGATCAGCCAATCATAGCTCTCCAGCCGACTTAACGCTCGATCCAATTCGCTCCAGTCGGAAGGTTGAGTAATGCTGATTGTCGGGAAAATTATCGGATTGGCACCCTGAACCGCAAGCAGACGCGCCAGATCATCCGCCTGCCGTTGGGGACGGGTAATGACCACGCCTTTGTCGAATAGCGGTTTGGCATCAAACCAGCGCAAGGTATCGCGCAGATTAACAACAGGACCGACAACCAGAATGGCAGGCGGTTTAAATTGACCTGCCCGGGCCAGACCGGCAATGGAAGACAGCGTCCCTGTCAGCACTTGCTGCCCCGGAGTTGTGCCCCGGCGAATCAGCGCCACAGGTGTATCAGGCGACTTGCCATGCAGGATCAGCACTTCGGTAATCTGCACGATGTTCTTCACACCCATCAGAAAGACCAGCGTGCCGATTCCCGTCAACGCCTGCCAGTCGATGTCGCTTTTGTCCTTTGTCGGATCCTCGTGACCGGTCACAAAGGCCACCGTGGATGTCAGCCCGCGATGTGTCAGCGGGATGCCGGCATAAGCAGGCACCGCGATGGCGGACGTGACACCGGGAACCACTTCAAACGGTATCCCATAAGCCGCCAGCACTTCGGCCTCCTCACCGCCGCGTCCAAAGATAAAGGGATCGCCTCCCTTAAGACGGGCAACCGTGCTGCCGCCCCGCGCTTCTTTGGCCAACAGTTCATTGATCCTGCCCTGAGAAAGCGTGTGGTCCCCGCCTTTTTTCCCCGCGTAAATCATCCTTGCGTGTTTCGGGGCGTATTTCAGCAATTCTTCATTGACCAGGTTGTCATAGATCACAACATCGGCCAGGCGAAGGCACTCGATGGCCCGGAGCGTGATCAGGCCGGCATCCCCCGGCCCCGCGCCGATGATATAGACTTTTCCCGGTGTGGCTCTTTCAACCATAACCCATCCATCCCGTCATTCCCGCAAAGGCGGGAATCCAGTATACTTTTAAATGATTCTTCCATTTCTTATTGCATAATTCCATCATATAAATCTTGCCATTGGGGATTTCTTTCTTCTATTAATCCCAATTTCCATTCTCTATTCCATTTTTTAATCTGCTTTTCTCTGGCTATGGCTACCTCGATTGCACGATGAATTTCATAATAGACGAGGATGCAAACACCATATTTCTTTGTAAATCCATCAATGAGATTCTGCTTATGTTCATAAATACGTTTGATCAAATCACTTGTGACATCAACATATAACGTGCCGTTTCTCTGACTTGCTAAAATATAAACATACAGTTGACACATAAACAAACCCATCATTTTAAACTGGATTCCCGCCTGCGCGAGACCTTATGATAAAAAATTACAAAGGCAAGTCTCAATTATAAATGGTATATTTTGTTCACCAAAACACAAATAAACCTAAAGGAGACTTGCCATGGATAAAGGTAACAAACTTAATTTCA
>JAQVLL010000405.1 GCA_028704195.1 Smithellaceae bacterium | reverse complement strand
ACGCCATAACGTATATAGTAAAAGAGATGCAGCCCTCCCATTAACTGCCATGCTCATTTTATATTTCAAGATGAAGGGGAGGCTCTATTGATTAGTCGCCACCGTTTATTATTTGCAGTCTTGCTCCTGGTATTCGTCGTGATGGCCGTCGCGTGTCTTCGCATCGGCCATCTCTGTGTTGAAGTGAGCAAAGGAATTGCGGAAAGCTCCGGTGATTCACCCACGATCTTCTATGGACGCGCAATGGAAATCCGTAAAGGCGATGATCTGGAAAATCTCCGTTTTGCCGAACGGCTGAAAAGGCTCTCCTACCGCGAAGTCAAAGGCCGTCCATCAGCCACGGGAACCTTTTCCCGGAAGAAAACGCTTATCCGGATTTTCCCGCGCGACACGGGAATTCAAAAAAACGGGCAAATCCAGGGACCGGTGGATATTGTTCTTCGAGGCACCCGGGTCAAATCGATTACGTCCATGATGGGCAAAAAACTGAATTCCATTCAGCTCGAACCCGAGGAAATCAGCCGCATCATCAGTCCAAAACTTGATTCCAAACATCAGGTGACCCTTTCCTCCATTTCCCCTCACCTGCAGAATGCGGTCATCGCTTCTGAAGATTCACACTTCTATTCTCATTTTGGAATCGATATTTTCGCCATCGGCAGAGCATTCATTGCCGACGTCAGGGCACAGCGGTATGTCGAGGGAGGTTCCACCATCACGCAACAACTGGCAAAAAACTTTTTTCTTTCTCCGCGAAAGACCATCTCGCGCAAACTGCATGAAGCCGAGCTTGCTCTGGCCCTGGAACTCCGCTACTCGAAAAAGCAGCTTCTGGAAATGTACCTGAACAAGATATATCTGGGGCAGGCAGGCGGCGAGAGCATTTACGGAGTTGAAGACGCGTCAGGCTACTATTTCTCGAAACACGTACGGGATTTGTCCCTTGAAGAAGCGGCACTGCTGGCCGGGATCATCCACGCCCCAAACCGATACTATCTTTTTACGAATTCCAAAGCCGCTAAAATGCGCCGCAATAACATCCTGGCCCGAATGAAAAAACTGGCCATGATTTCCGATGAGGAGTTTCTGCGGGCATCCAACACACCGTTGAAACTCCGGTCCGGCGGCACTCCTGTACACATGTCCTCGCATTTCATCGATTACATCCGGCGCATCACAAACGAGGACATGGGAATGGAAGGGTTTTATCACAGGGGATATCGCTACTATACCACCATGGATCCCATTGTGCAGTCTGCCGCTGAAGACGCCGTAACGCGGGGGCTTGAGGTCATCGGACGAAAGGCCCGTTCTACCGGGGAGCCGCTGCAGGCTGCACTGGTTGCCGTAGACCCGAAGACAGGTGCCCTGACGGCAATGGTAGGCGGACGAACCTACGACCGTTTCAACAGGGCAGTGAATGCAAAGCGTCAGCCCGGAAGTGCTTTTAAACCTTTTGTTCTGCTTGCGGCTCTTTCGCAATCACTCAAAGGAACCCGAGACTGGACACTTTCAACGCTGGTATCCGGGGGGCCGATATCCCTTGAAACACCTGAAGGGACGTGGACTCCATCAAATTATGAAAACAAAGAATATGGTATGATTACGATCAGGAAAATCATCGAAGACTCCGTAAACACGGCCACCGTGCGACTGGCCAATGACGTCGGTATTCAGGAAGTGCTCAACACCGCACGCCTGGCGGGCATTAAAAACCGCCTTCTTCCAGTTCCTTCCATGGCGCTGGGAAGCTTAGAAGTTACACCTGTTGAACTTGCCTATGCTTACACTACCATTGCCTCGGGCGGCGTCCGTTTTGACCCGTTGCCCTTTTATGCGGTCATCGCGCCGGACGGCAGTGCCATCATTGAAAGATCCGTCAAACACAAACGGGTGTTTGATCCGCGTGTGTGCTATCTTGCCGGTCATGCCCTCGAAGGAGTCGTTGCGCGGGGTACGGCAAGAGAAGCAACGTCCCTGAAGATCGACTTTCCCGTATCGGGGAAAACGGGAACAACCAACAAAAACCGGGACTCCTGGTTTGTCTGTTTTACTCCCGACATCGTGTTAGCGGTATGGGTGGGGTATGATTCGGGCGCTGATACCGGCCTCACAGGCGCCTCCGGCGCGCTTCGTATCAGTGCAATGTTTCTTCGGGCGTTCTATGCGCATTCCAGACCGTCTGATTTCATCCCCCCGGAAGGCATCGAAACGGCGTTGATCGATCCGGAGTCCGGCTTTCTGGCCACGGAAGCATGCCCTCAAACCTTTCGGGAATCCTACCTAACAGGAACAGCGCCAAGGGAAACCTGTCCCAACCACCCGGTAAACCCCGTGATGGATGTCGTCCGTGAAAAAATGCTTGACATAGGAGGATTCTTCCGAAAACTTTTTGACAAAACACAATAAAATGGAGCAGATTCTTGTTGTGTATTGGATGACGTCTCCTATTTAAAAACGATGATACGGTCTTTAGGGGCAATCCTCGCGACGACTTTTCTGATCAAACACCTCGCAGCAAGGTGTCCGGGTATGAAATGAACGTTATGATATCACAGCAAGTTACGGCGAATTAACGCTCGTGGGGCAACAGCGGGATTAAACGATCCAGGCCGGGTCCAGCGATCCGGCCTGTTCGGAAATCATGCAATTCATTTTGAACCTTTCATCTTATGTACTCATCATTTGTCATTTTCTATGTAAAGCCACGGGATTTTCTGTCTGTATGTAATCATAAAAAAAATGGCGGCACGCCAGCCTGTTATGTTGTATAAATTTAAGAGGAAACAGCACAATCATTTTCGTCCAATATTTTCAATAGAGTAAC
>JAQVLL010000404.1 GCA_028704195.1 Smithellaceae bacterium | reverse complement strand
CTGGCAATGTCATTCCCGGATAAACGTATGCCGATCTTGCCGGTGTTCGATGTAAGAAGCGGGGAAACCCTTTCAGATGCTTCAAAAATAATCGTAAGCGGTCCGGGCCAGAAGGCATCCATCAGTTTCCGGGCGGAATCGGTGATGTTACTCACCAGTGGATAAACATCCTGCAAATGGCCGATGATTACGGAGACGGGATTGTGAAAATTCCGGCCTTTGATTTCAAAAAGCCGGTTGATGGCCTTTTCATTTGTTGCGTCTGCCCCCAGACCATAAAATGTTTCGGTGGGATACGCAATAACGCCGCCCCGGGAAACGAAGGCGGCGGCATCACGTATTAAATTCTCTCTGGAATACTCTGTGCCGGCTTTCAGGATTTGGGGCATGAAAGATTTTCCTGCTTTTTCTCTACTTCTTTAGCCATTCTGGCCATATATGCGTCAAGCTTCTTGTTAAGAGCCTGATCTTCCAGTGCGAGCAATCGAACGGCAAAAAGTGCGGCATTTTTTGCGCCGGCTTTTCCGACGGCCATTGTTGCTACGGGGATTCCTCCCGGCATCTGGACGGTGGAAAGCAGCGCGTCCAGTCCATGCAGAGCTGTGGCATCGATCGGGACGCCAACCACCGGCAAAAGGGTTTGCGAGGCAATGACACCGGCCAGATGTGCCGCGGCGCCGGCCCCGGCAATAATGATTTTCACGCCTCGCGCCGCTGCCGTTTTGGCAAATTTTGTTGTGCGTTCAGGGGTGCGATGCGCCGATGTCAGAATCAGCTCGGAGCCGATTCCGAATTCATCAAGAATTTTTACTGCCTCGTTCATAATGGGCAGATCGGAATCACTGCCCATGACAATGCTGACCAATACATTACTTTTAGCGTTTTTTGCTGTCATGCAGGCTCCTTTGGGTTCTTGAAGTACATCTTTCCGGTAAATCCCGGCAATTTTTGAAGTATTTAAGAATCATTAACGTATTGAGGCGGGTTTTGCAAGATGGTTTTTGCCTTGACATCTCGGACCATAGTCTTTAATCTTTCACGCATCCATTCCAAAGGAGATGATCATGAGAAATAATCTTGCCGCAGTTGTTGAAACCGATAAAGGAACCATCCGGTTGAACTTATTTGCCGATCAAACACCGGTTACGGTGAGCAGTTTTGTCAACCTGGCGCAACGGGGATATTACAATAACCTGAAATTTCATCGCGTCATTCCGGACTTTATGATTCAGGGCGGTTGCCCGGCAGGCGATGGACGTGGCGGTCCCGGCTACAAGTTTCAGGATGAATTTGTCAGGGAGCTGCGCCACAGCAAGCCCGGCATTTTATCCATGGCCAACGCCGGACCGCAGACCAACGGCAGCCAGTTTTTCATCACGCACGTTCCCACGCCGTGGCTTGACGGCAAGCATACCGTGTTTGGTGAAGTAGCCGGTGACAAGGACCAGGAAGTGGTCAATGCCATTGCGCAGGGTGACAGGATCCTGTCCATTACGATCGAAGGCGACAGTTCGGAGCTGATGGGAAATAACAAAACGATGGTTGATCAGTGGAATGCAGCGCTCGACAAGAATTTTCCCGGGCTGTCTAAGTCATGATGAGTGTTTAAGAGATGTTCTGCATTTGAGGGCAAAATGTTATGAGAAGCATGAAAATTACGCCCGAAAGAATGGTTGAAAAAGACGGGTCGATCAACTTCGGTTCTTTCCGCACGCCTTTTCAAAATGCCAATATTCTTGATGCGAAGCTGTATTCCATGCCGGTGCCCGGTTTCTGGAAGAATTTTCGCCTGAAGGAATGGCAGCATTTCGGTATTGTGACTCCGACACATTATTTCGGCATGGTCATTTTTGACGCCAAAATGGTAGGCGTTTCTTTTTTTTATGCCTATGACCGGCTGAAAAATACCAGGTTCGAGCACGAACGTCAGACGCGTGGAAAATCCATTAACGTTGCGGGCCAGCCCTATAATGATGCCTGCCGGTTTGAAGCCAAAGGGTATCGGCTGCACTTTGAAAATAAACTGGATCGTGGTTTCCATCGGATAACCGTGGACATCGAAGGTGACCGCGAGTGTCCCGCGGTAAAGGGCGATATAATGATTCACGAGGAACTGGACGTTTATGAACCGCTGGTTCAGGTATCTCCCATCACGCGGACGCGACCTTTTTATACACATAAAGCGGCCGTGCCCGTATCCGGCAGCATTATGGTGGGCTCTCAGAAAATCGTTCTGGAGCGAAACGAATGCGTTGCCCTGATTGATGAGCAGAAAACGTATTATCCCTACTTCAGCTTCTGGAAATGGGCGACTGCGGGCGGTTACAGCAATGACGGTAAGCTTTTCGCCTTTAACCTCTGTCAGAACATGATTGCCGATGATGAAGACTACAACGAGAACTGCCTGTGGATGGACGGGAAAATTCACTACCTGAAGGCGGCGCGCTTTGATTTCGGGGATGTCATGCAGCCCTGGAAGATGAAAACGACGGACGGGAGACTGGAATTGTCATTTATTCCTCTGGGGGAACGGGCGCAGAAAATGAATATCGCAGGCGGGCTGATCCTGTCGGATTTTCATCAGCCCTTCGGGTTGTACAGCGTCAGATTCACAGAAGATGAGGGCGCCAGCCATCCCATTCAAGACTTTTTTGGCCTGGCCGAACATCACATTACCCGTTACTAGTAGCTGCTTGCCTAAGTCAGCATTCTGTCATTTCGGGTGTAATGGCAAAAAATGTGTGCTGCTTTTTATGGTTACAGACAAAAGAACCAGTTTAAAAATGCCTTGCGTTTCAGAGGTGAACGTCCTCGATGATCAGAATAACGAGATTTCATAAAGCTGAAA
>JAQVLL010000403.1 GCA_028704195.1 Smithellaceae bacterium | reverse complement strand
GCCCCCCAGGAAAACTCCACACTGACATTGATCTTTCTTTCAGCAAAGTAACGTTTGGTGAAATTAACCAGTTCGGTGGATATGTGCTTCCCTTCCATATCTTCGAGGGAGCGAATCGGTGAATCCCGCCGCACCACCAGAACCCATCTTGCCTGACGCGTGGAGACCTTGGAATAGACCAGATCCTGCACCGCCACGACATCCGAATTATTTTCCAGAATCCAGTCGATACCGGTCAGTCCCAGATCCAGGTGACCGTCTTCAATGTAACGCGACATTTCCTGCGCCCGCACCAGGTTGCAGGTAATTTCCTCATCATCGATGTCGGGAAAATAACTGCGGGAATCATAGGTAATCCGCCAGCCGGCCTTTTTAAATAAATCGACTGTGTTATTTTCCAAACTGCCCTTGGGAATACCCAACTTTAATACATTCATTTATACACATCCTTCGGATCAAATACTTTTTCTCCCACAACAACAAGTTCACCGCCTTCAAGTTTCCGGTAAAAACAGGATCGGTGCCCCGTATGGCAGGCCGCCCCCCCCAATTGTTCCACCTGAAGCAAAATGGTGTCGTCATCGCAATCGATATAAATATTTTTAATGATCTGCACATGGCCGGAGCTTTCACCTTTCAGCCATAATTTTTGCCTGGAGCGGCTCCAGAAAGTCGCTTTGCCGGATTTCAGGGTAGCCTCCCACGATTCCCGGTTCATGTAGGCCAGCATCAATACATCTTTTGTTTCAGCATCTTGAACGATGGCGGGGATCAGCCCATCGCTTTTATTGAAATTCAGCTCCATTCATTTCACCCTTAATTGATTGACGTTTAATATGCACTGCTTTAATAAACTGTATTATCTAGATGATGCCCCCCATTAAATCAAGTAATATTTTATCTCAATAATCATCTATTTCCAGCTTGCCCAACCATGATATTCATGATAAATATTCCACAATTATAATTGAACCGATTTGTAAATCAATTTTCCGGAGGTTGGATTATGTCTTTGCTGACGGTAGGAGTCGGCACCGCAATTTTTGGATTGATCAGTTTGATTTTCTGGTGGACTGATTTTTTAACCATCATCAGGGGCGCCCTGCCGATCTTTCTTCTTCTGGGTGGTGCATTGGCTATCTACGTAGGTTTTGATGAAATGCAGGATAAAATCCGTGAAGAAAGACAGAGGCAGGATGAAGAACTGGAAAAAGCAAGGGAAGATATTGAATCGGCCAGAGCCCAAACTGAGCGTTACCGCGAAGAGCTGGAAAAATTGAAGGGAGAAAAAAAGTAAAAACAGGGTCTTGGCGACATGAAACATAAATTCAACTTGACACAACCGGTCAAATCAAATATTACCCACAATTACTACATCTTTTTTATGGACGCTGGTATGTATAATTTTTCCATAAGCAAATCCTCACCTTATTGCATCTATATGTATTGATGCCTGCTTGCCCCCGCTAAATTTGAGGTAAGCAGGCTCGTCCAAAATCAGCAACAGAATTTTGTATATTTTATCATCGAGAGCGACGGGATTTTTTGTACCAAAAAAAAACAAAAAAGGGGGAGAAATAGAGCAAATGAAAAAAGGGTCTTTTTTTGTGACAGTATCATCGTTTACAGCATTGTTTGTCCTGTTTTTGTTCGGTTCCAGCGTGTTGGCACAGACCACTTTGACTTACAGCATCTTTTTCCCGGCAACACATGCCCAGGCCAAAGCCGGCGAAAGCTGGGCCAAAGAAATCGAGAAAAGAACCGGCGGCAAGGTCAAAATCAACATCTTTGCCGGTGGCTCATTGACACCGGCCGATCAGTGCTTCGATGGTGTTGAAAAGGGTATTTCTGATCTCGGCATGTCCTGCTTCGCTTACACGCGGGGCCGGTTGCCGCTTTTGGAAGCCCTGGATCTGCCGATGGGATACCCAAGCGGCATGGTTGCCACCCTGGTCGCCAACGACTTTGTAAAAAAAATGAAGCCAAAAGAACTTGACGGGGTCAAGGTCCTCTATTTGCACGCTCATGGTCCCGGCCTTTTACATACCCAGAAACCCGTTAATACCCTGGCGGACATCAAAGGGATGAAGATCAGATCTACAGGCCTTTCCGCCAAGATCGTGGAAAATCTGGGTGGTGTTTCCGTTGCCATGCCGCAGGGCGGAACGTACGAGGCCCTGCAAAAGGGCGTTGTACAGGGCACTCTGGCCCCGATGGAAACGCTGAAGGGCTGGAAACAGGCACAGGTCGTCAAGTACACGACCGACTGCACCAATATCGGCTACACCACCGCCATGTTTGTTATCATGAACAAGAAAAAATGGAATTCACTCCCTAAAGATGTTCAGAAAGTATTCGATGACGTGAGCCAGGAATGGATTGCTGTGGCCGGCAAAGCCTGGGATGACGCCGATGCGGAAGGATACAAGTTTTCCGGGGAACTGGGCAACAAAGTCGTCAAACTGTCCGCTGCCGAAGAAGCGAAATGGGAAGCAGCCATTAAACCGGTTGCCGAAAATTACATCAAGAACGCGGGAAGCAAGGGATTACCCGGAAAACAGGCTGTCGAAGAAGTGGCCCGTTTAATCAAAAAGCACTCCAAAGCCAAGAAGTAGTGGTTTTTTCATTCATGCTTAGTCCGGCAAAATATCTTACACGCGCAGGCAGGGGGGTCAACATCCTTGCCTGCGTTGCTGTTATCGCCATGATGCTGCTGTCCGTCACAGATGTCGTTCTGCGGATGTTTGGCAAACCCATCCCCGGCACCTATGAACAGGTGGGATTTCTGGGAGCCATTGTCGTATCATTTGCACTGGCTTTCACGTCCATGGAAAAAGGGCACATTGCCG
>JAQVLL010000402.1 GCA_028704195.1 Smithellaceae bacterium | reverse complement strand
CCCGGCTTATGTGATTGATCGCCTTTTCCATGGACTGCGGCGTCAGGATGGATCCTAAATCGGAAACAGACTGGCCGATAAAATGCTCGGCCTTGTACCCCGCAACTTTTTCGACGCTCGGGGACATGCTGATGATCCTGAGGTCCATATCAAATGTGAAGATGACATCATTTATGTTCTCAATACTCAGCCTGTACTGCTCCTCCGCCATTCGGAGTTCCTGATTTGCCGCCTCCAGCTCCGACATTTTCTTCTCAAGCTTGTTGAAAAGAATTTCATTGTGGCGTCGGAAAAACTCCATTTCCTCACCGAGGGGCTTTCGCGGCGCGACTTCGACCATTTCCCTTTTCCCAAGCAGATCTTTCAGGATTTTAATCAGAGTGGACGGTTTTTCCGGCTTGTTGATGAATCTGTCCGCCCCGAGATCCAGCGCGAACTTTTCTTCATGCGGTTCCGTATAGGTTGCTGTATAGAAAACGAAGGGAATATTTTTAAGCTTTTTGTCCGCTTTGCATTTACGGCATAACGCATAACCATCCATGACCGGCATCAGGATGTCCGAAACGATGAGGTCGGGAGCCTTATTTTGGGCAATCTCCAGCGCGACTTTGCCATTTGCCGCCTGCCAGACGTCCCAGCCCTGGTGTTCCATCATGCTTTTCAGCATATCTTGAATATCCGTGTTATCATCAACAATTAAGATTTTTGTTTTCATTGAACCCCCGCTTCAAAGATTTCTGCAATGTCCGCTTTCACGTTTGCACAGTCCCGCATGTATTGCTTCTAGGATGCCATGTATGATGGATAAGTTACGTAAAGGCATAAACCTTTCTCAACGCTTTAGTGACATTCTCTCCCCCATGAATAGGGAAGCATCTAAGCGATGGTGGTACAGAAGGATTTCGACTCAAGCGCCAACTCCGATAAAATGAAGATGGCCGCTGGTTTTGTCTTCCAATGTAGGTTCCCCGCCATTGGTGTTTCTTCCCGCCAGATGTAAAGATTGACGCTTCAACGAGAACTCTAAAGCCAGGTTGCCCTGACTCACACGGTCTGCTTTCGCTATCCCCTGTTTCGAACTCTCCACGTCTATAGACCTCCTGCCCGGATGCCTTTGATATAATGTTGAACTGATCGAACCAAACGCTATAAACTGTATTATGTTTGCCGATACGTGATCGCGGTCCGCGACCAAACCACAGGTGTGGCATATATGAATGCGATCTTTCAGTGTCTTGGGAACGGAAGCGCCGCACACGCATGTCTGACTGTTACCGCCTATGCCCGGCCGGCTGGTACCTGTCGTATGATACCGGCTGCCTAACTTTGATTCGATCAACTGCTTTTGTTTGCCGATGGCCCGGTCCGAGGCGGCTTTCGCCTGCTTTCGGTTCCGGATCATGAACTGGACGCCATGGTCTTCAATGGCATACGCTTTGTATTTCGACGCTATTTCCGCCGCGGTTTTCTTGTGGTGATAATCACGGATGTTTTCTATCCGGGTATGGATCCTCGCAACGGACACGATCTGCTTTTTCAGGCGGTTCGAGTATGGTATTTCTTTGAGTGGTAGAGGCTTTACCCAGGCTGCCTTTGCAACCTGCACTATCTTTGCGTGCTCCTTTTTTCTTGCCTCAAACTGCCGGGACAGCTTTTTCTGGGCCGTTCTCAACTTGGCCTGATTTTCCGCAAAGGCCTTGGGTGTGTCGTATTTTTTCCCGGCGGAATCGGTCAGGATCGCGCAAAGGCCCGTATCCCCTCCCCCAACCGGCCGCATATCGTCGCTCCCGGGAAGGGTTACCTGGTCCTTCTCCTGGATCATGGCGACTACGATCACCCACCAGTGACCTTGCATCCACTTTACCGTTACTGTCTTTTTCAAGCCACGGATTTTTCTGTAACCCCGCACGTGGAAATCACCCAGACCAGAAAGATGCAGCTTGCTGTTGCGAATAAAAGCAGCCGAACCATATTGCGGGTAAGTAAAACTACGATACCGCTTCCTGTCGATTATGCCCGGAGCCCGGACGTTTTCCCTGCCTTCTTTCAAGGCTTCGAAATATCGCTTGTAGCCCTCATCTATCCGGACGGCAATGTTTTGGCGCACCTGTCTGTGAAGCTTTGCCCATTCAACATCCTTCACGGCATACAGTTTTACGGTGTTATATTGATCGGCCCGATTGATGTAATGCGGATCTTTCGTGCCTTGTCGCTTCTGTTCCCTGCATTGGATTCGGTTCTCGATTCTCTCCCCGGCCAGGGCATTTCGCAATCGCCAGCAGGAATCCAGCGTGAAGGCAAGTCTTTCCGCTTCAGGCTTCGCCACATCGAGACGGAGCCGGTAGGCTCGGGATACCATGGGATGCTTTGGCTTCCTGATCCTAGACTTTCTCTTTTTGGCTTTCGATGTATCGTCTAACGACATCGGCAGACATGTCTCCTACGGTACCAACATAATAACTGGGGTTCCAAAGATGCTCCCCTGTTTGTTTCTTTAGTCCCGGAAAAATCATAAACAGCTTCCGTGCTGATATTCCCTTGATCCACTTTACCAGATCGGACACGGGCACGTGAGGTGCGGCAGATATAAACACATGCACATGGTCAAGACCGGTTTCAATGGCACCTATCTCAAAACCCTTATCCACTGCGGTAACCGTGATGATCTCTTTCAGGGATGAGTCAATCTCCTTCTGCAATACTTTCCTGCGGTACTTTGTGCAGAACACAATGTGGTAGCCAATACAATAAACACATGTCCTGTGGTGTACTGTTTTCATGTGTATATGGTATCATAATAATGATTATTATGCAAGGTATATTATTTATATTAGTCGATAGATATAGTACGCTTTC
>JAQVLL010000031.1 GCA_028704195.1 Smithellaceae bacterium | reverse complement strand
CTCCGACAATAATGATTCCTGTGCGGGTTGAAAAAATGTTTTTCATCGAAAAAACCTCCCGTCAAAAAGTTGCACCCTTTTAGCAAAACGAGCAGCGACAAGCAAATTCATAATATTAATATTATGACTGGAATTATAACTTAAAGGAATATTAAGATCAGGCCGGGTTCAGAATCGAACTGAACAGCAAACTTTTTTATCGTTCGCCCAATGGATTTGAAATCCAATGGCCGGCACCAGCCGACTAACCTGGTCATGGTTGACTATTCCTGAATTAACCGGAAAGCATTACACTGTTTTTCCTTTTGTCCCTCCGTGTTTCATGTTGCAAGCCCTCCTTCGGATTAATTTGTTTGAGCAGTTGTATGGTTATATGATTATTTGGCATATATCAAATAGATAATAGTTATAATAATAACCTGACTATTCCATGGCATTATATAAATGCGTGTCTTATTTTATGAATAACGATTGGATGTGTTTCCAAATAAATGAATCGTTTAAACCGTGGTGCACCGCAGAGATTTATGTGGTAAGCATGTACATGGCATTAGTCTGGATTAATAACATTTCAATCAGCTTCGGCGGACCGCTCTTGCTCGATGGAGCGTCATTGCAAATCGAATCGGGTGAGCGCATCGGACTTCTGGGCCGAAACGGATCAGGCAAATCTACGCTGATCAAACTTTTGGATGGCAGTATTCCGCCGGATAAAGGTGAAATCGTCATAGATAAAAATGCCCGCATCTCCGTCATGCCTCAGGATATAGAGGATCTGTCGGGCAACGTTTACGATGTTGTTGCCTCAGGGGGAAAGGAGCATCTGGATTTGCTGCATGCTTATCACGATCTGACCCTGCGGATGTCTAAAGGCTATGACCAAAGCCTGCTCAATAAAATGGATCAGGCGCAGAACCAACTGGAGGCGACAGGCGCCTGGCGGTTTCATCAGCAGGTCGAAGCCATGATCTCGTGGGTCGGGCTGGATGAAAACGTTGAATTCGGCCTGCTCTCGGCGGGGTTGAAACGCCGGGTGCTTTTGGCCCGCGCGCTCGTTTATGATCCCGATATCCTGCTTCTGGATGAGCCAACCAACCACCTGGATATTGATTCCATTCTCTGGCTGGAGGAGTTTTTGCAGAATTACGATAAGACCATTATGTTTGTTACGCACGACCGGACCTTTCTGCAAAAGATCGCCACACGCATTGTGGAAATCGATCGGGGCAATCTTTTTTCTTATGCCTGCGATTACGCGAGCTATCTGGAAAGACGGCAGGCTTTGCAGGAGGCCGAAGAAAGCCAGTGGCAGACCTTTGACAAAAAACTGGCCAAAGAAGAAGTCTGGGTTCGACAGGGCATCAAGGCAAGGCGCACCCGCAATGAAGGACGCGTAAGAGCGCTTCAGGCCATGCGTGAAGACCGCGCACGGAGACGCGAGCGCGACGGGAATGTGAAACTTACCGTTTCCGAGGCCCGGCGTAGCGGCAAGCTGGTGGTTGAGACCGATAAAATCAGATTTGCTTATGCGGACAAAAAGATTATTGATTCTTTTTCCACAAGGATTATGCGCGGCGATCGTGTCGGCATCATCGGACCCAACGGGTCCGGCAAGACCACGCTGATCAAAGTACTGTTGGGTGAGCTGCCGGTGGCCGATGGAAAGCTGCGGCTGGGAACCAACATTGCCATTGCCTATTTCGATCAGCTGCGTGCGCAGTTTGATGAGACGAAGTCGCTGCGGGACAATGTCGCGGATGGCAATGATACGGTTTTTATCAATGGTGCGCCCCGGCACGTTGTCGGTTATCTGCAGGATTTTCTTTTCCCGCCCACGCAGATCCAGGCGCCTGTGCAGTCGCTTTCCGGCGGCGAGAAAAACCGTCTGCTTTTGGCAAAGCTCTTTTGCACGTCGTCCAATGTGCTGGTCCTCGATGAGCCAACCAACGATCTGGACGTGGAAACTCTCGAGCTTTTGGAGGATCGTCTTTTGGAATACAGTGGCACAATCTTGCTTGTCAGCCACGACCGAACGTTTCTCAACAACGTAGTCACCTCCACAATTGTGCTGGAAGGGGAAGGGCGTATGGAGGAATATGTGGGCGGTTATGATGACTGGCTCAGGCAGCGCGCCGAAATAAAGGGGGCTCTGCCCAAAGAAGTGAAGGCCAAAAAAGAAAAGCAGCCAAGAGAAAAAAGTAAATTGTCTTTCAAAGAAACGCAGGAGCTGGCCTGGTTGCCAAGCAAGATTGAAAAGATGGAAAAAACAAAAGCTGATCTGATGGAGTTGCTCAATTCTCCGGATTTATATAAAACTAACAATCCCACCCGTGTACTGGACATAAACAATCAGCTTGCCGCGCTTGAGGCGGATTTAGTAACGGCGTACAGCCGCTGGGATGAATTGGAAGAGCTTGCAGCAAAATTTGCAGGCACTTAAATATTCCCCGCATTCCTGTTTCTTCGGAAACTATATTTAATTAGAAATGACGTTCAAAAGGATTACGAAATGAAATTGTCCGAAATGCGATTCCCCCGTCAACTGGAGGCGGAAGGCCTTGCAGAAAAAATCCGCGAGGCTCTTGCGACACGGAAAACCAGGCTCTGGCCGGAAGGCAAAATGGAAGTGCCTGTGCTGAACATTAGTGAATCGCTGACCGGTGCGATTAAGAAAGCCCGGATGCAAAGACGTGTCCGTTTTGGTTTGGATGAAATATTTGAAAAACTCGCCTCAGAAAAGAAAGGCATCGATCACCTGCATGAGCAAATGAAATCGCAGCAAAATGAACGAATTTCGCGCCTGCTTTTATTCTCCAATGACGGGGCGGAGCGTCTCTATCGCCACATCGAGCAGGCTTTGACCGTACATCACCTCCGCATTCTGGGCTGCCAACTGGATACTGACGGTAAAACACTGGGGCAATTGATTACAGGCAGAAGTGCAGGCATCAAGGTCATTCTGGTGGAACACAAGGACGCGGTGTCCGACGTATTGCGTGCGCTTGTTGATACCGGAAAATGATTCATCACCCATTATCTGTTGTGAAACCAGTCAGAATTATTTGTGCTGTTTGTTCTAGGTGGGTATTATCTATCCAATCGGGCATTATCTCCGAATATTTCCGGACCACTTTTACGCTGATTTGCTGACAATATTTTTTACGCAAATCCAGCTGGATTCATATAATCCAATAATATCAACAACATTCTCAATAAACGTTTGTCTGGCACGATGTGTGCTATACCCAAGGTGAACGAAACACAAACGAAAGGAGATCAAGAAATGAAAAAATTAAGCATAGCATTTGTAACGGTTTTAATGGTTGCGGGGTTGACCGTTTCCGCTTTCGCGGATCCGGGCTGGTCCAATACACGAAGATTTAACGATCACCGCAGACCCGACCGGATCCACAACCAGTATGACCACAGGGATTCCCGCGGGCACTACCGGCATCCCGTCGCTGCTCACAGGGCTCCTGTATTTCCGCCCCGTCACCATATGCGCGCTCATGTGCCTCCTCCTCCGATCTTCAGTTTTTTCCTGCCGCCTTTTATAATTCCTATCCGCTAGGAAAGGATTCAGGGGGAATGACGGGAAGATGCTTTTGAACGCTCTTCAAACGTCTTGACAAAATGGCCGGATTTCATCAGTAGTCGATGAGATCCGGCCATTGCATTTTTTGGAAAAAATTCAAACAACGGGAAAAAATCTTCGCTTTAATTTAAATGACCTTCATGGGAGAATGGAAGCTTGACGCCTCCAAAGACCGCCCTAATGTCTGCCTCACCCTCTATTTTATAAAGCATTTTGTCCCCGGTAAGAAGAGCCTTAACCACGCTTCCTCCCCAGTTTTTGAGTTGTGCAGAGATAGGCGCCATGACCCGCGTTGTTGAGGATGAGGGAATCAGTATTTCCTGTTCCAGATGACCGGTTCCGATTTCCTCATTGTTAAGGTAAACCGTGTATTCAAAAGATTTGAAGGTAAGGTCGAAGCAATTCGGATTCTTTACATCAAGCCCGATCAGAAGAGTCATTTCCGTTAAGGAGAGGGGTCTGAGCGTGATCTCCCTAAGCACAAAAGAGGGATTTTGTATCACCAGGCTCAGGCAGGACACCAGCAAAATTGAAAGGGCAAAAAGAATAATGATGTATTGTTTTTTCACAATCCGAATATATGAAGGATGATCATGAGTGTCAACAGGATTTTTACCGCAATACATTTGACGTGGCCGCGATCAGCTAATTTATGGTCAATCTGTTTTGCAACCTTCTTAATTGTAACTTTCGGAGCCGGGACAGGATCATCACGGGACTAAATAAAAATGTTCTTTCATGCCTAAAAAGTCATCCACGGATGATTCCGCGGAACCGCGCATACTCCACCATCCGGGCAAACGCGGCTATGGCGCGTTCCGGTGTCGGGTAGCAGGGCACACCCAGTGCGGAAAATCCATCGTGGATATGGGCAATTTCCCGGGCCGTACCGCCGTAGTAGCTTGCAAAAACCGGTTTTTGCGGATGGCTGCTGATAATGTCGGAGAAAGCTTCCGATATGTCGAACATGCTTTCCGGCATCAAAACAAAGGTGATCAGCAGGGCGTCAACATCCTGCTGATCCATCAGGCAGCGGGCAATATGACTGGATGCTTTTTTCGACCCGTGTTGTTCAATGGCGGACCAGGTATCAATTGGATTGCGCACCGGCGCCCAGGACGGCATTACTTCACCCAGTCGTTTCAGTGTTTCCGGCCTGAGGGCGGGCAGGACGATGCCGTGTTCCTCCGCGGCATCCGTCGCCGCAACGCAGCCCATTCCAGTGATGGAGAGCGAACCCATGCGGTTTCCCCTTGGCAGTGGAAGTTTTTCGAATGCCGCCAAGGCGTCAAAAAAAGCTTCGGAGTTTTGCACCCGGACAAGGCCCGCTCTGCGGCAGACGGCATCAAACACGGCATCCGATCCGGCAAGCGATCCGGTATGCGATGCAACGGCTGCTGCCCCGGCTTCACTGCGGCCGGCCTTCATCACAACGACGGGTTTTTTCTTAGAGGCCTCTGAGGCAGCTTTGAAGAATCGTTTCCCCTCTGCCACGCCTTCGAGGTACATGCCGATGGTGTTGGTCTGATGATCACCGGTCATGTATTCCAGCAGATCGCTTTCGTTGATGTCGCCCTTGTTTCCGATGCAGGCAACCTTGGCCAGACCAAAGGGCTTGGTGTCCGCAATCCAGCGCGCCCAGCCCGATGAAAAAACACCGGATTGTCCGATGATGGACACGCCGCCTGCCTTGATTGGATCAAGGCCGACGATGGATGTGGACATGCCGGTGGACGGGTTGAGCGTGCCGATGCTGTTGGGTCCCATGATGCGGATACCGGCCTTGCGCGCCTGATCGATAATCACATTTTGCTCTTTCGCGCCTGCCTCTCCCATATCCGAATATCCGCCCGTGCTGAGGATAATGCTGGAGACTCCTTTGGCGGCGCAGTCTTCAATCGCATCGGGCACCGCGCTTTTGGGAATGACAACCATGGCCGTATCCACCGGTGTCGGTACATCAGAAACCCTTGCAAAGGCGGGAAGACCGAGAATTTCTTTGACGGAGGGATTAATAGGATGAATGGTGCCTTTGAAACCCGCCTTCAGGAGATTGCGCAGGATGATATTTCCCCCTTTGCCCGGACTTCTTGAGGCACCGATCACAGCTATGGATGACGGCTGGAAAAAAGGTGCGACGGTGGACGGGTCGTATCGTCTTTCGGGGATTGCGGCGGGTCTGCCGTCCATCCGGACAAGGGCGTCAACGGCCACGCCTCCTTCGGGATAGACGATAAACGGGTTCACGTCGATTTCCAGAATGTCCGGCCGGCTCGCCAGCAGGCCCGAAAGCGCTGAAACGGCTTTCGCGACAATGGCGATATCGAGGGGTTTTTGAGACCTGTAACCTTCAAGAAGGGCGGAGCCTTTGAGTCGGTGGAGCATCGCTGCGGCAGTCCTTTCATCGACCGGTGCGAGGTCGATCACTGTATCGCGGAAAATCTCAGCGAAGATGCCCCCGATGCCCGCAAGGACCACGGGACCGAACACGGCATCACGCCTGCCCCCCAGGATGAGTTCAGTGCCCGGCTGGGCCATTTTTTGTACCATGAGTTTATGCGGAATTCCGGGAAATCTTTTTTCCATATTGCGGGCGGCTTTTTCCAGAGCACTGGAATTTTTGATGTTCAATACCACGCCACCCTGTTCGGTCTTGTGGGGAACAGCGTCAGAACAGATCTTCAAAGCGACCGGAAAGCCCAGCTGGTCCGCCGCCACCGCCGCCGCGAAATGATCTTCGGCTAAAATACTTTCGATGACAGGGATGCCCGCCTGCTTCAGCAAGGCGGCTCCATCAAATTCATTAAGTGTGGTGATTTTGTTTCGCAGCATGAAGCAACCTCCCGATTCCATTTTCATGATGAGTATGTGGTGTTTTGTTCGGATATCTTTAACAGTGCGATGCGGTTGCCATGGACCGTGATTGTTAAGTGGATCCGTTATTTCTTGTAAAACATACAGGAAAAGTATTTTCTAAGTCAATAACCAAGCGTCACAACAGCCATTCGATTGGCAACAGCGACAGCAGAAAAACCACGCCGCGTTTCCAACACGTGGTTCGGGGGTCGTGGTCGTAACGTATTTGTTTTTCGCCCTGTTTTTCAATCCAGTATAATTTGTCATCCCCGCCTAGCAATACCTGATAAGCATGAGTCGGTATGACGCTGTCGAAAGCGATGCCTATTTGCCTGGCAAGTGCCGGACTGTCGATAACAAAGCCTAGCTCAGTGTTAAGATTAATAGAGCGTGGATCGAAATTGAATGAGCCGACGAATATACTCTCGCCATCCATTGCAAAGGTCTTGGCATGAAGGCTGGAACCGGAACTTCCGACGAAGGAGCTGCTTTTCCTGCCTGCCGTCCCTGAGGATTGGCTGCTCATCTCATAAAGGGTGATTCCGGACTCCAGTAATGCCTTGCGCCATTTGGCATAGCCGGCGTGCACGGCCGCGACATCCGTGGCGTCCAGGGAGTTGGTGAGAATGCGGACTTTGACCCCGCATCTGGCCATTTTACTGAAAGCTTCCACTCCAGTTGCAGTGGGCACAAAATAAGGCGAGACCAGTGCTACGTCATGGTTCGATACACCAAGAATTTCCTCGAGTTGATGACTCAACAGTCCCTTCGCTTCGGCCTTGCCGAGGCCTTTAGCAGGATCATCGCTGACCATCCGGGCAGGTGCCCATTCCATATTGAGGCTGCCCCCCAGCAGTTCATTAATAAAGGCAGAATGTTTTACAGCGTTTATAAAGTTTGACGCTGCCGGGTCGCATTCTATAACATCAGCAGCCATTGTCAGCTGTTCCATTCGTTCCTGACGTACATGCGGAAGAATCAGTCCGACAGGGTAAGATGATTCGCTGGCCCAGTAGATGTCGAATCCGCTGGACACATCGTCCACGACCGGGCCTACGCAGAGAATGTCGAGATCGGCGAACAGCACACCGTTGGAGGCCCCGAAATATTCGTCTCCAACATTACGCCCTCCAATGATGGTCGTCTGGTTGTCAGCCGTGAAAGATTTGTTGTGCATGCGTCGATTGGCTCTCGAAAAATCAGTGATGTATCCCAGCCACTTGGGCTTGCGCACCATGAACGGGTTGAAAAGCCTGACTTCGATGTTTGGGTGGTTGTCGAGCGACTTCAAGTCCTCGTCCATTTCCGATATCCCATTGTCATCAAGCAGCAGGCGCACACGTACACCGCGTTTGGCGGCGGCATGCAGGGCCTCCAGAAGCAAGGTGCCGGTAATGTCCTTGTGCCAGATATAGTACTGGACATCCAGAGTGCGATCGGCGGCCTTTGCAAGGAGCATCCTCGCAGCAAAGGCATCATATGGGTTCGGCAGCGGGTAGATGCCGCTTTTACCGGGATGTTGATCTACCCGTGGTGCAATGGCCATGCCGAGCCTTGTTGTTCTGGCTTCGGTTTTTATCAGTGCTGAAGAAGCGGGGCGGTTATCGAGCGAGGGTAAGCTGCATCCGGACAGCAGGCTGTAAAAGCACAGAAGGAAAAAAAGTTTTGTGACACCTTTACTTAGTGTGATCAGCTCTTTCATTTTGGGCTTTGGCGGTTTTATGGGAAATCCTGCAAGATGGTTTTTATGATATTTCAGGAATTCTCTAACCTCTTATTTGTTTTCAATAGTAATGTAACATAAAAAGATACAATGAAAAAGAGGGTTTTTCATGAAGTGAAGTGCGGAAGTTGAAGCTACCCGTCTGTTGGAAGAAATACAAATACGAAAACAACGATTGGGCAACGGGCCGTGCAGCGGGAACATTCAGGTCTGTTTGATGGTTCTATGGGTTTTTGCCGTTTGTGGAAGATTCATGTTTGGAGATTTCCGGGAAAGGTGGTGTCGCTTGGGGCTCTCTTTTGTACTATAAGTGCGTGTTAAATCGAACGCGATTCCCCAACCTTCTCCATTCATTAATGACGTGATACGAACAACTTTGCCCAATAATTTCATTTCACCTTTATGGTCGAGTTCTATGGAAAGATTTACCAGTTCACCGTCAGGAAAAAATTTTTCCGAAAAAACATACAAACCGCCCAAAGAGAAGTTCACTACATGAACGGGGGTGCCTTCGATGATCACTACAATTTTGGCTTTATCATTTTCGTCATAATTGATTGCATAGCGTTCATAACGTCGTTCGTTCACTTTAGAAGCTCCATGTTCAGAATTATTATCAGCCGATGCCTTATGCAATTTTTCGCGGACAATTTACGCCAGTTGTCCTTATTGTGTCAATGGAAAACATCTTATTAATTGTGGGAAAATGATCTGTTCGTATTTATGGGGCGTATGAGATGTCCGGGGTGATATTTGCAAGGAAAGTCGAATAGAAGTTTATTCCTGAAAGGTTTTTATCTTCTTGCCTTGTGGTATCCCGCTTTGATCGCGTCGGCTTCGGAATCGAATTCCACCCGGTGATAAGCTTTTACGGCATTGTAGTATTTCATGCCCGGGAGATGATATCGCTTGCTGTCCCGATTGCCGATAACTTTTACCTTTTGCGCGGGCGCAGGAGACACAGGAGATGTTTTTACTGCCGGAGCCTGCGTTGTTGCAGTTGTTTGGGCCGCTGGTTTAGCCTTTGCAGCCGGGGGAGCTGCCACGATTGCTTTTGCCGGAGCCGATGCCTGAAGGGCAGACTTTGCCTTTGTCTTTTCGATCGCGGGAGCCGTAACGGCCGCCTTTGCGGGGACCGTTGGCTGAACGGCGGATTTTGCTGCGACAGGTGTTTGTGTCACTGGTTTAGCCTTTGCGACCGGAGGAGCTGCTGCGGTTGTCTTTGGCGGAGCTGTTGTTTGAAGGGCAGACTTTGCCTTTACTGGTGTTTGGGTCACTGGTTTTGCCTGTGCAGCCGGAGGAGCCGCTGCCGGTGCTTTTATCGGAGCAGTCGCCGGGACTCCAGCCGTTGTTGCCTCAGTTGTTTTTATAAATGCTTTTGATTGCATTGGAGCGGCAGATATAGACGGTATTTTTGCAGGAGTTGTTGTTTTGACGGCAGCCTCTTTTGTTGGTTGCGTTTCCGCAAATTCTTCCGCTTCTTTTTTCTGAACTGTTTTAGCTGTGTCTGTTGTTTTGGCGGAGGTACTATCAATAGCGACAACCTCGCCTTCATCGAGAAGTTTACGGTTGTAAATGTTGGGGCGGAACTGCACAATCCCTTCTGAATCAACCCAGGCTATTACATACACGATATGAATGGGAATCGGGGAGGGAATGTCCAGACTCCTTGTTTTCCCCCTGGAAATGGCTGATTTAATGGCTTCTTCGGAACCCATGGGAGTGTCCTGCAATAAGTAAGCGGCCAGATCTATGGGGTCTTTAACCCTGATGCATCCATGGCTGAAGGCTCGCGGCAATCTTTGGAACAACTTTTTAGTTGTGGTGTCATGCAGATAAATGTCATGGGGATTGGTAAACATAAATTTTATACGGCCAAGTGAATTTCCCGGTCCCGGATCCTGGCGCAAAAGGAGAGGAAAATTCTTCGCGGAATAACTGTCCCAGTTTATTGAGCCGGGGTCAATCCGCTGGTTTTCTCGATATACTTTCATACGGGACCGCCGTAAATATCCCGGATTTTTTTTTATTTTCGGTAGAAGTTCCTTGGCGGCGATACTGTATGGGACTGACCAGGTCGGGTTGATAATCAGGTTTGTAATGAGACCACTGAACTCGGGAGTTTGCTGGGTTTTTTTACCCACGATGACGGGCATGTTTAACACAGGTTTGCCATCCTCAATAAGATTGAGGGTGAAGTCTGTGATATTTATTAGAATATAACGATTTCCCTCAAGAGGCGGCAGCTTCTCGCAGTATTCAATGGTTGCGGCAAGTTGCCTTATGCGTTCGCTGATGGTTACGTTGAGTTCTTTCAGGGTTTCGACACCTACAATGCCGTTGGCTTTGAGGCCGTGACGGGCCTGAAATTTTTGAACAGCCTCTTTGAGGGATTCATCAAAAACGTCATTCCGGTCTGCCGTTTTACTCAAATCAGTGCTTTTGTTCTGGTGCTTATTATCCGGGGAAGGGCTTTCGTTCAGGTTCCCTGTGGCTGCAGGACGGATTTGGATTTCGGGTACAGACTCCTTGAGGATTCCGTTTATGGCATCCGCTTGCTCCGGTGGTTCAGCCATCTCGAGATCTGCACTTGCGGTAAGACGTTTTTTCAGTAACGTGATACGGTCACTCCGGTCTCCTTCACGCAGAGCTGGACCGGATGGAATTTGAGGCCAGCCGCCCTCGCTGTCAATTTGCTGATAATGATCAATGGCATTTCCCAGTGCGGACAGATCACACAGTTGGTGTTTCTCGGGCTCGTACAAAAATTCGTCTATCGCCAGAGCGTAAAGCGGGAAAAATGTGAAAGCAAGCGCGCAGCAGAACATTCGGATGTGGTATGATGCGGGAAGTTCAGGAATACGTGTTTTACGGGGGAAATCTACCAAGTGCGAAATGCTCCTGAATCAATGTGGACGAAATTTGATCTAGCATAATAGCCAACTCCTCCCATTCGCAATGAGAGAGCGGTGCCGTGGACATTGGAAAGGTCAATGCCTGGAATGCGGATATCGATGGCGCGGCCTTCCAGATGTAAACTATGTCTTCCGACCCTGTGCCCCGTGTTCAGAAGGTAATTGTTATATTCCGGCGAACGGTAACCGGAGATGACATGAATTTCATGGTTGCCCCCTAGCCTGGTGTTGAGCAGATCAAGATATTCAAGGGTCCTGATGTCAATCGGATATTGCTCGTTGGTGTGATGGCAGCGCAAAAACCAGTTCAGTTTTCTAATGGACTCAAAATTATAATGACCATGCCTGTTGCGATATTGGGTGTTAATGGTTTCATAGGTATGGGTGTTGAAAAGTCTGAGACGGCCGGATGGCTTGGTTTCGCTGAAT